>CAYFSA010000020.1:0-32623 GCA_964345605.1 uncultured Ectothiorhodospiraceae bacterium | reverse complement strand
AGCTGCTCGATATCTTTTTGCAGGTCACCACGCAGCTGCTCGATTTCCTTGCGCAGGTTTAAGTCACCCGCCTGCGTATCGGCGCGCAGCTGCTCGATCTCTTTTTGCAGCCGCAGCTCGGCTTCCCGGACATCGCCACCTGTCGCAACTTCGTCAGCTTTTGGCCAGAGTTGTTCAAGCTCGTCGATGGTATTGGCAACGAGCTTGAAGCGAGTCATGTCGTCCGGTGCTTCGGTGAGTTGTTCATAAAGCTTAAGGGCCAATCCCATCAGGCTGTCTCCGGCTCGTAACAGATCACAAGATTAATCAGGGCAAGTATAAACGCTGCACGCCATTTATGCCTGCGGTAGTCCGCCCGTGCTGCCCGGAAGGTTCGCGCATTCCTTGAAAATCCGCTGGCTGCAGTTCGCACAAACATCATGATCGAGCTGCGCGGTGATTTCGCAAATGGCTTGGGTTTTGGAGGCATATAGGTTCTTCACGCCAATATCTTGCATGTAGCGGCCATCACGCAAAGGATCGAGAGCACCGCGTTTTAAACGGTAGATAAAGAGTTTCCCCCCTTCGGCATAGCGGCGTTTGGCCTCGAGGGCGAGAAATTCGGCGCCGGCGACATCGAGGAAATTGATGCCGGGCGCAATCAGCAGCATGAACCGCTGGTCCGGCTTGTTTTTGCGAAATTCCATGAAGGTCTGGGCAACGTGATTGACCGCACCGAAGAATAACGAGCCGTCGATTCGCACAATCTTCAATTGCGGGCATTCGGGCAGCTCGGGGTCAGAGACGAACTTGCGATTGGGGTCATTGGGGTCCGGTACCCGGGGTAGTATCAGAGGTCGGGAGGTCTTGCCGAGATAGAAGACCAAGGACAACACGACCCCGAGCAGGATGGCGAATTCTAGTTCCAACAGCAGGGTGGCGGCGAAGGTGGTGACCATAACCGCCGAGTCGGAGGAGCTGGCCTTGAAAATCTTGTCGATATGATGAAAGTCGATCAGTCCCCAGGCAACTAGAAACAGAATGCCCGCCATGGCGGCATTGGGCAGATAAGCGGCATAGGGGGCGACCAGCAGGACAATGAGGACCAGCAAGCCCCCGGCGATGACGGCGGCAAGCGGGGTTTTGGCGCCGGCTTCGAAGTTAACCCCGCTGCGATTGAAAGAGCCGGTCGCGACATAAGCGGAGAAAAAGCTGCCAACGATGTTGGACAAGCCTTGACCGATAAACTCCTGATTACCACTGATATGCTGGCCGGAGCGTACTGCCAGGGAGCGGGCGATAGAGACGGCCTCGGTCAGCGCGAACAAGGTAGTGGCGAAAGCAGCCGGTGCCAGGGCGCGGATGGTTTCCAGGGAAAAATCCGGTGCCGACAGCGGCGGCAATGAGGCAGGTAGGGCACCTACTGTAGTTACTGCACCGGGATTGATGGCATTGATGACCAAAGCCGCCAGGCTGCCCATGAGCATGGCGGCAATCATGTAGGGAACCTGGCGCCAATAACGCTTGAATACAATGCCGGTGAGCAAAGTGATGCTGCCGACCAGTACGATCCACGGATCGATCTGATCGAGCTGCTCAAAGAGCTGGATGAAGATTTCGTAGAAATGACTGCCGCGCTCGATCTCAACACCGAAAAAATGCTTGATTTGGCTGCTGGCAATGAGGATGGCTGCACCCGCGGTGAAGCCGATGATGACCGAATGCGAAATGAAATTCACCAGCATCCCCAGGCGCGCCAAACCCATTGCGAGCTCGATCACCCCGACCATGAAGGTGAGCGTCAATGCCAGCTTGACATATTCGGCCGTACCCGGCTCGGCCAGGCTGCTTAAGGCGGAGAACAGGACGATGGAAGCTGCGGTGGTCGGGCCTGAAACCAGATGCCAGGACGAGCCGAACAAGGCCGCAATGATGGCGGGAATCATGGCGGCATACAGGCCGTATTGCGGCGGCATGCCCGCGATGGTGGCAAAAGCTACGCCTTGCGGCAGGGCTACGATCGCACCCGTGATACCGGCCATGGTATCGGCGCGGATGTTGGCGCGGGTCAGCAGGGGCAGCCAGCTCAGAAACGGCAGCCACCGCATCCAGTTCTGCTGAAAACGGTCTGAATCAGACATGGGCATGTTCTCCGCCACGCAAATGCGATAACCTGCCCCGGCCAATGCTTACGCGGCTGCGGCTTGGTTCGGGTACAACCAGGCCTGAGTGGATGCTAAGGTAGAGGCATCCAAGGAGCACTTGGTCAAGGCTGCCAACGACAAGGCTGGTTATTCGCCAGGGTTGCCGTTAAGCGTCGCTTACCGTACCGCCCGCGCGGGGATGAATCAATGGCATTGTTGAACACAAACGGGTTGGACGGGCCTTACGCATCATGGCTGCAGCCGCAAGCTGGCATCCCGCAGCCGCAGGGCGCGCTCGGTGAACCGAACTCGCCTTAGCTGACGATGGCTTGAATATTTTGCCATTCATGACTATTTAACATTCATCAAGCACCGTTTGATTGAGTCAATCTGTATTTCGAATGCCGCAAAAACTCTATTTGCAGTGCCAGGGCTGTCAAATGAACGAGTACGATGGCGCCAAAATCCGCCAGCTACTCATGGAGCAACTGGGCATGGTGCCGACCTCGCAGCCCCAGGATGCTGATTTGCTGATCCTCAACACCTGTTCGATTCGGGCGAAGGCGCAGGAAAAAGTATTCTCCGAGCTGGGCCGGTGGAAGGCGCTCAAGGCATCCCGACCGCATGTGCTTATCGGCGTAGGGGGCTGTGTTGCCAGTCAGGAAGGCGAGGCCTTGCTTGAGCGGGCGCCGTTTGTTGATCTGGTGTTTGGGCCGCAAACCTTGCACCGCGTGCCGGCTATGGTACGGGCAGCCCAGAGCGGTGCGGCCGCCCAGCTCGATGTCAGCTTTCCCGAGATCGAAAAATTCGACCATCTGCCGCCCGCCAAGGCTGACGGGCCGACAGCTTTCGTGTCCGTCATGGAAGGCTGCAGTAAATATTGCAGCTTTTGTGTCGTGCCCTATACCCGGGGCGAGGAAATCAGCCGGCCGGTCGCCGATGTGCTTACCGAAATCCGGCAGTTGGTCGACCAGGGGGTGCGCGAGGTCACCTTGCTCGGGCAGAACGTGAATGCCTACCAAGGCGAGCTGGACGACGGTGATAGCGCTGACTTGGCCTTGCTTATCCATTACCTTGCCGCGCTCGAGGGCATCGAGCGGATTCGGTTTACCACCTCGCATCCGCTTGAGATGACGCCGAGCCTGATCGCGGCCTTCGCCGAGGTGCCCAAGCTCGCCGGCCATCTGCATCTGCCGGTGCAAAGCGGTTCCGATCGTATCCTGGCGGCGATGAAGCGCGGCCATACGGCATCGGCGTATCTTGAGACGATTCACGAGCTGCGCCGGGCACGTCCGGACTTGTGTATTTCCTCGGATTTCATCGTCGGCTTTCCAGGGGAGACGGCAGCCGATTTCGAGGCGACCATGGCATTGATCGAGCAGGTTGGCTTCGATCAATCCTTTAGTTTCGTGTACAGTCCGCGTCCGGGTACCCCGGCGGTGGCCTTGTCGGACAGCTTGCCGCTGGCGACCAAAAAGGCCCGCCTGCAACGCCTGCAAGCGCGTATCGAGGCCCAGGCGCAGGCCATTAGCCAAGCGCTGGTCGGTACGGTGCAAACGATTCTGGTGACCGGCCATTCCCGCAAAGACACGGCGATGCTGGCCGGGCGCACCGACAACAACCGGGTCGTAAATTTCGCGGGCGATCCCGCGTGGATCGGCCAGTGCGTGCCCGTGCGAATTACTGCGGCCCTTGCTCATTCCTTGCGTGGCGAGCCGGTGTTGCCCGGTGCGACCGCGCCCAATCCTGAAGGTGCCTTTGAGTACGCAACCTGAGTCATTAATGGGGGCTGGCCCCCGCCCCAACAAACGCGCGGATTTAGTGCTGGAGCCGGAAGACAATGACCGGCTGGCCAATTTATGTGGCCAGCACGACGAGCACCTGCGCCAATTGGAAAAGCGCTTAGGGGTCGAGATCAATAACCGGGGCAGCCGGTTTCACGTGTTCGGCGAGGACCAGGCTACCGAGGTGGCGGTTGAAGTCCTGAAATCGCTGTATCGTGATAGCGCCAATGCCGTGCTGACACCGACGAAAATTCATTTGTCGCTGCAGGAGTCAGCGGTCGAGGATTTGATTCAGCCCGCCGCTGAGCAAGTGCCGAGCCCATTGCTGACCCTCAAACGTGGTCAAGTCAAGCCCAAAGGTCCCAACCAGACCCGCTATCTGCAGAGTATTTTGCAGCATGATTTGACCTTTGGGATTGGCCCGGCGGGTACCGGCAAGACCTATCTGGCGGTTGCCTGCGCCGTGGCGGCCCTGGAAAGTGATCGGGTGCAGCGCCTGGTGCTGGTGCGTCCGGCGGTCGAGGCTGGCGAACGTCTGGGCTTTTTGCCCGGCGACCTGGCCCAGAAAGTCGATCCTTATTTACGGCCCATGTACGACGCCCTGTATGAGTTCATGGGGTTCGACAAAGTCAACAAGCTGATGGAACGGCAAGTCATTGAAGTGGCGCCGTTGGCTTACATGCGCGGCCGGACGCTGAATGACTCGTTCATCATTCTAGACGAAGCCCAGAACACCACCGACGATCAGATGAAGATGTTCTTAACGCGCATCGGCTTCGGCTCCACGGCTGTGGTCAACGGCGATATTACCCAAACCGATTTGCCCGCCCGCCAGCGGTCCGGGTTGCGGCATGTCATCGAAATTCTGCAGGGGGTCGATGGCGTCGGTTTCCAGTTTTTCAATGCCCGCGATGTGGTGCGTCACCCCCTGGTCCAGCGCATTATCCGCGCGTATGAGGCCGATGGGGGGGAGTCCGGCGAGGCCGCCGCTGCCCATGCGTCAGCCTCGCCGGATAGCGTCTCGTGAGCCTTGAGCTGATCCTGCAGCCGGTTTGCGATGAGCCAGACATGCCGGCTGCCGATGAGCTGGCCCAATGGGTTCGTGCCGCCGGCGCGAGGCGGGTCGGCACAGTCGTCGTGCGGGTCGTCGACGTCGCGGAAAGCAAGGCCTTGAATCAAGCTTATCGGGGGCGGGACGCGCCGACCAATATCCTGTCGTTCCCTTTTGCAGCCCCTGCCGAATTCAGCGAACAGCATCTTGGCGACTTGGTCATTTGTGCCGAGGTAGTGGCCCGGGAAGCGGCCGAGCAACATAAATCCCTGACGGCGCATTGGGCGCATATGATCGTCCACGGCATTTTGCATCTGCGTGGCTTCGTGCATGAATCCGAGGTCGAGGCTGCACGCATGGAACGACAGGAAATTGCAATCCTGTCTCAGCTCGGATTCGCCAATCCGTATTATGAGGTGATATGAACGTAAAGGAAGCACTTCCCGGTGCTGGTCAGCGCGGCTGGCTCGAGCGCATTGCCAATGCCATTCATGGCGAGCCCAAGGATCGGCGCGAAGTTGTCGAGGTTTTGCGCAGTGCGCAGCAGCGGCGGTTGCTGGACAGCGATGCGCTGGGCATGATCGAAGGGGTGTTTCAAGTCGCCGAGATGCAGGCGCGGGATATCATGATTCCGCGCTCGCAGATGTCGGTAGTCGAGCGCGAGGCGAGCCTGTCAGCAATGCTGAACGTGATCGTGGCCTCGGGGCATTCGCGTTTTCCGGTGATCGGCGAAAACCGCGATGAAGTCGTCGGTATTTTGCTAGCCAAGGATTTATTGCGCTATTGCGGCGAAGGCAGTCACGAGGAGGTTGCGCTCGAGGATATCGTGCGCCCGGCGGTGTTTGTGCCGGAAAGCAAACGTTTGAATATCCTGCTCAAGGACTTTCGGCATAATCGTCACCATATGGCGATCGTGGTCGACGAATACGGCGGCGTTGCAGGCCTGGTGACCATCGAGGATATCCTCGAGCAGATTGTCGGTGATATCGATGACGAGCATGACCCGGATGATGACTTGCCGACCATCCAAAACGCGGGGGATGGCAGTTACTGGGTGCGTTCATTGACCCCAATCGCGGACTTCAACATCCATTTCGGTACCCAGTACTCGGACGAAGAATTCGATACCATCGGTGGTCTGGTGGTGCATGAGTTTGGCCATGTTCCCAAGCGCGGCGAGCAGGTCGACATCGAAGGCCTGCGGTTTACCGTGCTGCGCGCCGACAATCGCCGCGTGTATCTGCTGCAGTTGGAGCTTTAGCCGCATGCTCGATTCGCTTCAATTAATGGCAAGGATTCCGCCACAATGGCGCTGTATCAATAACGCTTAAGCGTTTGCCATGTCGCTATACACTGCGCCGCACACGGCCCGCTTAAGCCAGTTTCTGGCTGCGTACCCCCGCTGGGCCGATGTTATCGCGTGCTTGGCGGGCATTGCGCTGGTGCTGGCCTTCGCACCCTTTGCTTGGCGGCCAATGGCGGTTCTTGCCCCTGCCGTCTTATTCGGCCTATGGGTGCTGGCGCCCACGGCACGCCAGGCCCTGCGGCGGGGGTTGTGGTTCGGTCTGGGCCAATTTGGCTTAGGTGTATCGTGGGTTTATTTCAGTATTCACGATTTCGGCGAGGCCCCGCCGGTGTTGGCAGGATTGATCACCCTGCTGTTGGTGGCCTGTCTGGCTTTGTTCTTGGCGTTGTTGGGATGGGGCCTGTACCGGCTGCGACCCCGGCGCCGTCTGGGCCTTTATCTTGTGGTCGCGATACCGGCCGGCTGGGTTCTAGCGGAATGGGTACGCAATTGGTTGCTGACCGGGTTCCCCTGGCTGTTACTCGGCCATACCCAGGTCGATACCTGGCTGAATGGCCTGGCGCCGTTGGTGGGTACCTTCGGCTTGAGTCTGGTGGTAGCGCTGCTGGCTGGGCTCACGGCCTGGCTGGTCCTTACCAGCGAATGGCGGCTGCGGCTGGTTCTGGTGATGCTGGCTGCGGTGATTCTGCTGGGCGGGCTCGGTGCGCGGCAGTTTACTTGGAGCCAGCCGGTAGGGAATGCCATGGATGTGGCTTTAGTCCAGGGCAATATCCCACAAGCATTGAAATGGCAGCCAGAGCATCGGGAAACCTTTTTCCGGCGTTACCAGCGCTTGACTACAGCGCACCTGGGTGCTGATCTCATCCTGTGGCCCGAAAGCGCTCTGCCGGCCTTTTATCATGAGGCTCGCAAGGCTTTCCTCGGACCTTTGGCCACGCAAGTGCAGAGCGCGGGTGGCCGCTTAATAACCGGAATGCTGGTTTACGATTTCGATCGGCAACAGATGTACAACGCCCTCGTAGCACCCGCTGCAAACGGGCAGGACGGCCTGTATTACAAACGGCATTTGGTGCCGTTCGGCGAATATGTGCCGTTCGGCTTGCTCGACACTCTCGAGCAGTTTCTCACCGTCACGGCCTTCAATACCACACCGGGCAGGGGGCGGAATTTACTGCAAGTGAACGGTTCCGTTATCGGCGCGTCGATTTGCTATGAAGTGGTCTTTGGTGAGGAAATAGCCGAGGCGCTGCCGGCCGCCGAGCTGCTCGTCAATGTCAGTAATGATGCCTGGTTCGGCGGTTCGATCGGTCCCAAGCAGCATTTCGAGATTGCCCGCATGCGCAGCCTGGAAACCGCACGGCCTTTGCTGCGGGCAACCAACAATGGGATCACGGCTGTCGTCGCGGCAAATGGTCAGGTACAAGCCCGGCTGCCCCAGTTCACTACCGATGTGCTCCGCGCCCAGGTGCAGCCCCGCACCGGCATAACTCCTTATGCATGGTGGGGGAATTACCCTGCCGTCTTGTTAGCTTTGATGCTTTTGACAGTTGCCTGGTGGTGGCGCCGGGCGGACAGTCATGCCGACTCTTTCAGCCGATGAAAGCGATTCCCGCCGCATTGCGGACAAGCCGGGATTTCCTCGGCTTCTTTCAGACTAATGACGTGGCCGCAAGCATCGCAATAAAGACTGCCGGGGCCTGCCGCCTCACCGGTATAATAGGCATCGGCCTGGGCCTCGAGCTCGGCCAGTTCGACCCGGGTTTTGTCTGCCACCGAGGTCAGTAAATCCCAGATCTCCGCTTCGACCAATTCCAGATCCATGTGTAGCCAGGCGGCATTATCCTTGCGGGCGGCATTTAAGTGATCGGCGAGATCCTTAATGTCTCGATAGACGTAATCGGCGATTTTCTGTGCTTCCTCATGGCCGATCTCGCCGAGATTGACGGCTTGCTCACGGGCCCAGCCCAACGCTCTGTCCAGGGCTGAAGGCTGGCTGTGAGCATGGCCATCCAGGGCATGTTTGACCCGCTCCATCATGCGCCGATAAGCATGCCCCTGTGAATGTTTGGATTGTTTGCTCATGGCCGCGGCCTCCTGAGGTTTTTGGGCTTGATTATTGGGTGTAGCAATTACCATGTTATAAGGTCGACTTCAATGGGTTTGTGTTCCACACCCACCCTGTAGGGTCGGTTTCAACCGACCTGCGCCGCAGCCATCCTAGCCAGGCGTGGCGGGCTAAAGCCCGCCCCACACCAACCCTGCACCAACCCTGTAGTCGGTTTCAACCGACCAAACGCTGTTTGAAGGTGCTGTTTATCAACCCTTGACACAAACGACCTGCTTCAGGGTATGGACTACCTCGACGAGATCGCTCTGGTTGGCCATGACGGCATCGATATCTTTGTACGCGCCAGGGCATTCATCAATGACGTTCTTGTCTCTGCGACATTCCACGCCAAGGGTTTGTTGCTCGAGGTCGGCGGTAGTGAATTGCTTCTTCGCCTGGCTGCGGCTCATTCGCCGGCCCGCGCCATGGGCGCAGGAACACAGGCTGTCCGGATTGCCGAGGCCCCGTACAATAAAGGATTTGGCACCCATGCTGCCCGGAATGATGCCCAGTTCATCCTGGCCGGCACGAATGGCGCCCTTGCGGGTGACGAATAACTCGTGACCGAAATGATGTTCGCGGGCGACGTAGTTATGATGGCAGTTGATCGCTTCCTTGGTGGTTTTGAAGGACGGCAAGACACGCTCAAGGCTGGCAACGATCAGCCGCATCATTTCTCGCCGATTGACCATAGCGTACTCCTGGGCCCAGTCGACCGCCTCCAGATAATCGTCATAATGCTGGGCGCCCTCGCTGAAATAGGCCAAATCCTTGTCGGGTAGCTGGCCGAGCTGCTGTTCCATGTCGGTTTTGGCCAAACTGATGAAATAGCGGCCGATCTGATTGCCGATGCCGCGCGAGCCCGAATGCAGCATGATCCATACGGCATCGCTTTCGTCCAGACACAACTCGATGAAATGATTGCCGCCGCCCAATGTACCGAGCTGCCTGACCCAGGTTTGATAGGACTTTTTGGACTGCATCCGGGCGATGGCCGGATGTTTGTCCATGATACGCTGCAACGGTGGCTCGAGGGCCGCAATAGTGGAGCGTTTCACCGGGTCGCGTTTGTGCATCTCCATGCCGACCGGCACCGCTGCTTCAATGGCGCGGCGCAGGCGATAGAGATTGTCGGGGAGCTGTGCGGCGGTCAGCGATAGGCGCACGGCATTCATCCCGCAGCCGATGTCCACACCCACCGCCGCCGGAATGATCGCGCCTTCGGTGGGGATAACCGCTCCTACCGTTGTCCCGATCCCCATATGGACGTCCGGCATAGCTGCCACATGCCCGCGAATGAACGGCAGTTCGGCCAGATGCTGCAGTTGTTCTAGGGCTTGCGGCTCGAGCTCCTCGGTATACAGCTGGATCGGCACACGGCCCTTGTTGAGGGTCAATTTTATCGGCATGATGACTAGTTAAATCCAAAATCAAGAACACTCAATAAACTAGTTTAGTCAATCTATGTAAAGGGCAGTTTAGCCGGCAGGATCAAGCAATGAATGGCAAGATGGCAGCGACAATGCAGCCAAATAGCGAACGTTGGGGAAACAAGGGTGTGCGCCTTATGCAAGTGTGGCCAATTCACAGGTGGCTGATTGGGGTTATGCTGTATGGCGTCGTCTCGGCGGCGAGTGCGGATTATCGCTTCGGCGGCGTGCAGGTCGAAGAAAGCGGCAACGCTCAAGGGAGCTTGTCGGCCGCTGGGCAAGCCCAGGGCAGTAGCGGTATGCCGCCACCGAATCGGCAACAACCGCAGTCGTGGCAAAGCTATGATGAACCGAGGCCGGGCAACGAGGCTCGCCCTCGCTATAATCCTTCCCCTTGGCAGGCGCGCGAGCCTTCAACCTCGTCATCTGATGGCGGCAGCGGCCCCCAGTTCGGTTCGTTTCCGCCCTTACCGACGATGGACAATCCGGACCCGGCCGTGGTGCCAACCCCTGCAGAGCCAGCGGAGCGTTGGCAATATACGCCTGCAGCCCCCCCCGAGCGTCCCGTTTATAACGAACCGCGTTCGAATAGCCGCCAGCCGAACGTGTCATCAGCGCCGCCCCGCCAACAACCCCGCCAACAACCTCGGCAACAAGCGCCCAGCTATAACAATCCGCCCCGGGGCGGCTGGCAAAGCGCGCCGAACTACCTGAGGTCACCGCAACCACCGGCGGCGCCCTATCAGCCAGCCTGGCAAGGGCCTGCCTATCATAGTGAGGGGCCAAGGGAGCGGCGCAAGAAAAACCGGGGTTTCGAGGATATGTTCGACCCCAATTGGTATTTCGATGAAGGGCCTTTTTCCCGGAAAAACTTTCCGTTTTTCGGCGACGATGACGATGACCGCGACGAGCATCCCTATCGACCCCGCTATGTGCCGGCGCCTTATGGCGCGTATCCGGGCTATTCGCCGGGCTATCAGGCGCCAGGGGCCTATCCGCCGCCGGCCGGGGCCTACCCGACTCAGCCGCAGTCCCAGCCCCGCAACAATTTGGATACCCTGTCGCCGCAGGAACTCAAGATTCCGGAGTAGCTTATGGAGGTTGATTAGTGGCTAACCAAGACAAGCTTAACGAACTTGCTCGCCAGCCAGGTCGATGGCCGCCCGCAGGCTGCCGGTGTCGATCCGGCCGGTGCCGGCGAGATCCAGGGCGGTACCGTGATCCACTGAAGTCCGAATAATCGGCAGTCCCAGCGTCACATTCACGGCATGCCCGAAGCCGACATGTTTGAGCACGGGCAGGCCCTGGTCATGATACATCGCCAGGACGGCGTCGGCCCGGGCGAGGCTGGCCGGAGTGAAGGCCGTATCAGCCGGGACCGGTCCTTGCAGCGCCAGGCCTTGCTGGCGCAATTGATTGAGGGTTGGCGTGATCACCGTCTGCTCTTCCCGGCCCAGATGTCCACCTTCGCCGGCATGGGGATTGAGGCCGCAGACCAAGATGCGCGGGGCTGCCAGCTGGAAGCGCTGGCACAGGCCGCTGGCAAGAATGGTTAATACCTGCTGCAGGCGTGCCGGTGTGATAGCCGCGCTGACCTGGGCCAGTGGTAGATGAGTGGTCGCCAGGGCCACTCGTAGATTCCCGGCAACTAGCAGCATTACCGGCTCGCCGCCGGTCAGCCCCGCGAGGAATTCGGTATGGCCGGTAAAGGGGACGCCGGCTGTGTTGATGACGCCTTTATGGACCGGCCCGGTCACCAGGGCGTCGAAGCGTCCGGCCAGGCAGCCGGCCACGGCAGTGCGCAGGGCAGTGAGGACAGATTCGGCATTGGCCGGGTCGGGCTGGCCAGGCACGGCGGGCTGCGGCAAATGCAGGGGCTGGACCGTCAAGCGGCCGGCTTGGTGGGGCGGCACGGGGGCATCCGGCGCCAGCAGCTCCAGCTGGATCGAAATCCCCAGCGCGGCGGCACGGGCCCGGAGCATGGCTGGGTCGGCCAGGACTGCCAGGCGGACCGGCAGGGCGTTGCCTGCCAGTAACAGGGTCAGATCCGGGCCGATGCCGGCGGGCTCGCCGGGTGTCAGGACCAGACGCGGCTGCCTCAAACTCATGCGCTCTCAGCGTTCGTTGTTTGCGCTGTAGCAACAGCACGGTGCCGCCAGGGGGGCCGGCCGGTCGTCCCGGCAATGGATAGCCTGGCAATAGATGGCCTGGCAACGCTTACCATTGGCTTAATCGGCCTCAGTGGCGCTATCCAGCCGAATATCGACATAGGCCTCATCGCGCAGGCGACTGAGCCATAGCTCCAGGGCCTGCTCACGCTTGCGTTTGGCGAGGATTTGCCGGGCCTCCGAGCGCCTCAGCTCGCGAGTGCTGTCTTGCTGGCGCCGTTCCAGTACTTCCAGCAAATGCCAGCCGAAGCGGCTTTCGAACGGCCGGCTCAGCTCGCCGGGGTCCAAGGTGTTCATGTGTTGCTCGAACGCCGGCGCGGTATCACCGGGATTGAGCCAGCCGAGATCGCCGCCATCAGCCGCGCTGGTGGTGTCGTCGGAATGCGCCTTGGCAAGCTCGGCGAAGTCGGCGCCGGCCTGCAGGCGATTGCGCAGGGTTTCGAGCTGGCGCTTGGCCTGGGCGTCGTCGACCATGGCATTGGTCTTGATCAGGATATGCCGGGCATGGGTCTGTTCAACCAGATTGCGCTGGCCGCCGCGGCGCTCGACCAGCTTGATCAAATGAAAGCCGCTGGGGCTGCGGATGGGCTCGCTGACAGCGCCGATCTGCATCTTGGGGACACGGCGGGCGAAAATGGTCGGTAATTGATTGCCGCGGCGGAAGCCGAGATCGCCGCCTTCCAGGGCATGCTGGCCGGCCGATTCGGCGATGGCGATCTCGGCGAATTCGGCGCCGCCGGTAACGATCTGCGCGCGCAGGGTCTCGGTGTGCTGACGGGCTTGTTCGATCTCCTCGGGCGAGGGGGCCTCGGGCAGGGTAATCAGGATATGCCGCAAGCGGTATTCGACATTCGGGTCGATGCGAGCGGCCTGGTTGGCGAGCAGGTCGTCGATTTCCTGGTCGGTGATGTTGATACCCTGATCGACCTGGCGCTCGCGCAGCTTGCGAATGGTGAGCTCGGTACGGATTTGCTCGCGAAACTCGCGCCAGTCGATGCCGTCGGCGACAATACGCTGGCGCAGCTCGGTCAAATCCAGGTTGTTTTCCCTGGCGATTTGCCGCAGGGCGTCGTTGAGCTGCAGGTCATCGATGCGAATGCCCATGCGCTTGGCCCGCTGCAATTGCAATTTTTCCAGGATCAGGCGCTCGAGCACTTGTTTTTGCAGCCGCGGCTTAGATGGGATCGGCGCCCCGCGGGCCTGCAGCTGGCCCATTACCTGAGTCATCCGGGCCTCGAGTTCGCTTTGCATAATGGCGTCTTCCTCGACCACGGCGACGATGCGATCGAGCAGCACTTCGGGCTTGTCGGCCGGTGCTGCTGGTTCTGCCCCGCTCACCGGACCGCCGTACAGCAGGGTCAGCAGCAGAGCCAGGCAAATCGTACTCGTTGAAATCATTCGACAATAAGCTCTTTAAAACGGTTTTTCTGGTGCCCGAACTTTGCTTGGGAACCGCACAATTCGCCCGGCTTCGTTCACTAGGGTGTTGAGCTGCTCGATCGCTGCTCTCATCCCGCGGATATTAATCTCTTGCATGAGGTTACCTTGTAAAGTGTTTCACAATAAACTAATGCAGCTCAAAGCGCCTCGAATTACCTGTGCAATCTTTTCCGGGTCCACTCCCTTCCTGGGATTAATGGGCTTTTCCTTTTCTCTAAGGTAGAAGCCTCGTCACTGGGTAGAGTCGGTTTCAACCGGCCACGGTGCTTGAATTGACGCTTGGCGAGACGGGTTGAAACCTGCCCTACGATTTTAAGGGGTTTGCCTTATGATCCGGGCCGATCGCGTTCGATGATGTTATCCAGAGAGCTGCCGATGCCGCCGAGCCCCTTGAGTACGAGCTGAAACTGAATGGCGGTATTGTACTCGCCGGTGGTCTCGGTGATAAATCGCCGGCCGACGAAGCGCGCGGCCCAGCAGCAATGTTCGTATTCCAGACCGAGGACCATCTCCAGATCGCGTGCTTTGTGCCAGGAGTGGGTCCAGCGGCCCACGCTCAGCCAGCGCCGGGTCAGGGGCCAGGCCCAGGAAAAGTCGGTCTGCTCCAGGTCCTGGTCGATAAACCGATAGCTGAGCCCGAGGCGATGCCGGCGGTCGCGATAATAGTCTAAGGTCACGGTGGTGCGATCCGTGCGCCCGGTGATGGGATCGTAGATGATGTCGCCGCCGAGTGACCAATGGTCGAACACCCGGGCTTGTAACTCGCCGACCAGATTGGAGCGGCCGCGATCAATAGCCGGCTGGTTCGGCAGGGTCACTTGCGGGCGCTCAAAGAACAACACTTGGCCGGCCCCGGCGCGGAATAATTCCCGGCCGGTGGCTGTGTTTTCCACCCGGGTGGTGGCCGCCACGGTGAGCTGGTTGGCGTCGGTAACCCGGTCGGCCCCGGCGAAGCGATCATCGCGAAACAGTTGCTCGAAATTGAAGCTCATGCGGGCCGTATCGAGCACGGGCAGGTCCTGCTGATCGCGCCAGGGGATATACAGATAATACAGGCGTGGCTCCAGGGTTTGCCGGCGCTTGGCATCGAGGGGGCGGGCCAGGGTCAGGCCGGTGTCGACCGTGGCGATCGGCAGGCTGCGCTGTAGTTGCCGGTCCGGCTGGTCTTCGCCCTCCAGCCAGTAGCGGGTGTGCCGGACCGCTAGCGTGGGCGTCAGATACCAGCCGTCGTCGCGCCATGGTCGGGTCACGCGCGGGGTGGTATCCAGGCGAATGGTTTCGGTCAGCTCGTCGTGGGTAAAGCGGACCCATTCGCTGGCCAAGGCAAATTCCACGCCGGTGGCGGCATGGCGCCAGTCGAAGCGTCCCTGTAGCTGGGGCAGACGCCGATAGGGCTGGTCGGCGGGGTCGATGTCGGCATCGATGGTTTGATAGTCCTGCAGCCGGGCCTGGAGTTGCCAATGGCGGTCGCGATAGGCCAGGGCGAGCTGGCGTTCCAGGTGGGTGATGCTGGTCAGGGCCAGGCTGTTGCCGAGATCCTCGAAATAGTTTTGATCGGAAACCCGCTGTAATAACAGCGTGGCGCGCCAATGCTCGCCGAAATCGGCTTCATGCCGCCACCGGGCGAGATGGCGGGGGGTGTCGCGCTCCAGATCGTTGAGGTATTCGGTGTCGATTTGTCCCTGGCTATGGCGATTGAGATAGCGGAATTCACCCTGCAATTGCAGGCCGCGTTTGCTCAGCAGCCGGGGGGTGAGGGTCGCGTCGCGCTGCGGGGCGATATTCCAATACAACGGGATGCTGAGTGTGGGCCCGGTTTTGGTGCCGTTCCCGAGGCTCGGCGGCAGCATGCCGCTTTTGCGGCGATCGTCGATGGGAAAGCGAATCCAGGGCGTGTACAGCAACGGCCAATGATAGAACTGCACCAGCACATTTTCCGCGGTGCCCACGCCTTGCTGCTGGTCCAGCCGAACCTCGCCAGCCGTTAAGCGCCAGGCGGCGGAATCCGGATCACAGGTGGTATAGGTGGCGCGCTCCAGGCGTGTCTGGCCGCTGCCTTGGTGATGGATTTGCGCGGCGCGGCCGCGGGCATGCATAGGGGTATAGCGATAGTGGGCAGCAAAAAAATCGGCAATCCGCTGATCGAGCTGGACGCGGGCGCGCTCGCCGCGCAGCTCGAAGCCGTTGGCTTCGAACAGGATGTTGCCCTCGGCTTCGGCGTAATGCTCGCGCTGCACAAACACCAGGGAATCGGCCCGCAGCAGGCGCTCGCCCTGGCGCATTTCCACACCGCCCCACAGGCGCGAGCGCCCGCGGGTGTCCAGCAGGGCGCCGGCAGCGGTGAAACGAATCGGCTCGTTAATGTCGAGCTCCAGGTTTAACCCGGTATCTGCTGCCTGGCCGCCGGGGGTGTCGCAGAGTCGCCACTGCTCGGGCCCGGCCATCACGGGGGCGCCCAGGTTGAGGGCGAGCAACAGGCCAATCGCCACCCGGGCGCACCCATCCGGGTGGTCCCGAGCGGTTCTTACCTTTGGCTGGCGCGCCCTCGCCTGAAGCCAGCTGTCCCTGGCGGTGGTCAATGCTTCAAAGGGTATTGCTTAAACCCAATATGCCCCATCAAGCCGCATTGCGGGCGGGAAGATTGGTAAGAAACTGATCATAGGCCTCGGCAAAGGCCTCGGGCATCTCGAAATGGGGCAGGGCACCGGTCGAGAACGCTTGAACCTGCCAGTTCGGCTTGTCCTCGACCCGGTTCTTATGGCGATAATCGATAAAGTCGCCGCGTATTCCGTGGGCCATCCATACAGGATGCTGCAGGCTGGCGTAAATGTCGCTGATGTCCTTGCTGAACAGATAGCCCGAGACAAAATAATAGGGTGCGTGACGGGCGCCGGGCTGGCGGGTGGTCAGCAGATCGTATTCGAGCATGCCCTCGTCGATATCCTTAGAACCCCAGCTCTTGTTCAGAAAAAAGCGTACGCTCGGCCGGGTGGTCAGTAGGTCGAAAAAGCCCTTGGTCCACAGGGGAAAGCGGAACAACGAATACATCAGCGGCATGCCGCGATGACTGCCGGGCTTGCCGGTATACGGCCCGCGGCGATCGAAGCCGGTCGGGCACACAAAGGCGAGGCTGTTGAAGGCCCCCGGGTTTTCAGTCGCAGCGCGGGCGAGAAATTCCGAGCCTAGCGACAGGGCTAGGGCATCGATGGGCGTGCTGCCATGGGTTTGCTGAATGGTTTCGACCAAGGCATGAATGGCGTCGGTCATCAGCCGTGGGCTGTATTCCCGGTCGCTGCGATCAGAAAAGCCGAAGCCGGGAAAATCCAAGGCGTAGACCGGCCGCTGCTTGACATAATGCTCGAAAATCGGTTTGAGCTCATACACCGAGCCGGCGGCATTAATGCTATGCAGCAATAACAAGGGGCGCGTCTCGGCCGGTTCGCTCGGCCCCCCGGCATAATAGGCCAGCGGGTCCACCGGCTTGGTGAGCCGGTGAATATCGGCATCGACCGCCGGCGGCAGCTCGGGGGCTTGGCGGGCCTGGGGGCTTGCTTTAAGGTCAGGCGAGGCGGCTGTTACGGCGCTAACAACGGTGTTCATGGATAAATACCTCATTCTCAGGCTGGCAAAAGTTCCGGAAATGTGAGCACAGTATACGCTTATCCGGCCTTGCTGCGGTATGCACGGCGGGGCAAGGGGACCGTTTTAACCGCCCCCGGGTCGGGGGCTGAGCCGTCATGCTTCATGCGCGCTCAGCCATTGCTCCAGCATCATCAGCACCCACAGCATGACGCCGTAATAACTGGCATGGGCCTGGCGGTGCTGGCGTTCGAGCCAGTCCAGATAAGCGGGCTTAAGGTAGCCGCGCCGCCGCAGCTGGGCCAGGCTGTCATGGGCTAGCTCGTGCAAGCCGCGATGGGATTGCAGCCAGATACCGAACGGCAGGCCAAAGCCGTGCTTGGTTTTGTGAATGATGGCAGCCGGCAGGAAGTCGGCCAGGGCAGCCTTGAAGAACCAGCGCAATTGCTGTTTGCGCAGCAGCAGATGCGGCGGCAGCCCGGCGGCGAAATGCAGCATTTCCTGATCAAGCAGGGGGTAATGCACGGCCACGCCGGCAAGTTCGCAGGGTAGGTTAACCTTGCGCAAATCGTTGTCCGCCAGGGTGATTTTGAGATCCAGATGCAGTATACGGTCGATCACCTGAGCCGAGGCGGTGCGCTGATAAACCTCGGTCAGGTTGGCCAGCGGCTCGCCCGGGTCGATCGCGGCCAGGAAATCGGCGGTGAAGATCTCGGCCAGCGGGCTGCGCTGCAGGAAGTTATAGGTCTCCAGCCGGGCCGGTAGCGGCACTTCCGCCTGCTCGATATAGCTGCGTGCCTTGCCGGCCAGGGGGATAAATCCGAGTCTGGCGGTCTGGAAGACGACTGGTTTGAGCAGATAGCGGCGCAGCGGTGCCGGCACGGCGAAGTAGCGCTCGAACACGAGCTGTTTGCGATAACGCTCGTTGCCGGCAAAGAGCTCGTCGCCGCCATCGCCGCCGAGCAGCAGCGCCATGCCGGCTTCTTTGGCCATCTTCGCGCAATAATAGGCAGGAATTGCCGAGGCATTGCCGACCGGTTCGTCGCTGTGGCGGGACAACAGCGGGATGGCGGCGACGACTTCCGCCGGGCTGACGTAATGGGCGTGTAAGCGCGTCTGAAAATGCTCGGCGGCAAGGCGGGCATAGGCCATTTCATCGAAACCCTCGGCATCGAAGCCGATGGCGAAGGTATCGACGGCCGTGCCGTGTTGGGCGCGCAGGGTCCCGGCCACCGTGGAGCTGTCGGTGCCGCCGCTCAAAAAGGCCCCGGTCGGGGATGCGGTCGTCGCCCGCTCCACGGCCCGCTCGACAATCGCCCGGAATTGCTCGCGCAGGGTCGGAAAATCGGCCGTATGTTCCGGGGTATAAGGCATGGTCCAATAAAAGCCGGTCTTGGGCTCGCCGCGGGCAAAACGCAGATACTGCCCGGGCAGCAACTTGTCGACCCCGGCATAAATGGTTCCCGGGCTTGGCACCATGTGAAAATACAGATAGTTGAAAATACCCTGCAGCGAGATGTCGCTGCGCTTCGCCAGCAAGGCCTGCAGGGTTGCGGCGCTGCTGGCAAAGGCCAGGCCTTGGTCCTGGCGGGTGACATACAGGCTGTTAATGCCTGCCCGGTCGATGGCCAAAAATACGCTGCGCGCCTGGCGATCGAGGATGACCAAGGTGAAGCCGCCGTCCAGGTGCCTGGGTAAATCCTCGCCGAAGGCATAGACCAGTGGCAGCAGGGCATGCTGTGGGTCATGCTGGGTGAAAATGGCGTTTGCCTGGGAGGTGGCCGGCCGCGGATGACCCACGATGGCGGCGGTGTAACGGTCATCCCGGGCCGGGGCCAAAGTGGTTTGAAAAGTGGCGCACACAGCAACGCCGTCATTGATTAGAGTCTTTGTTGGGTCGCGCCCTAGCGCCCGCGAGCGCTCGGCCGCCTGCTGTAAGCGCTGCTGGGCATCTGCTGACGTCCAGGGTAAATCGAGCCATCCGCTGAGTTCTGTCATGGCTTGTCGCTACTCGTGGTGGGGCCGGTGGCTGGGCAATGGTCCGCTCATCTTTGAGATTTTTTACAGAGATTACAATATTGTTCTGACCTTGCCAAACATCCGACGCGGAACACGCATTGGAGATTGCCCAACCTGAGGGGATTACCTTTGAACAATGGCCGGGCACTGCTACTATGCCGCGGGGAATTCGGGTGTGGCTTGGTAAACCACTGAGGTGTATGCATGAATGTCTTGATTACAGGGGCTAACGGCCAGTTGGGTAGAGAATTGCAGGTGGCGGCGCCTGCTTGGGCCACAGTCATTGCCGTGGATGCCGAGCAACTGGATATTACCGACGCTGCAAGCGTGCATGACTGGGTTCACGAGTTCGTTCCCGAACTGGTCATTAATGCCGCCGCTTACACAGCGGTCGATCAGGCGGAGTCTGAACCGGTGCTGGCTCATTTAGTGAATGCTGCTGGCGTGGGCCATCTTGCTGCTGTCGCCCAATTTGTCGGTGCGCGCTTTATTCATGTCTCGACGGATTTCGTCTTTTCAGGGCGTAAGTCTTCGCCCTACCTGCCTACCGACCCCGCTGCGCCGCTAAGCGTGTACGGAGCAAGTAAGTTGGCCGGTGAGCATCAGGCTATTGCCTTGACCGGCGGCCAGGCCTTGGTGTTTCGGACCGCTTGGCTGTATTCGGCAGGTGGCAAGAATTTCGTCAACACGATGTTGCGACTGATGCGCGAGCGCGAATGGCTGGGTATCGTCGCCGACCAGATCGGTACGCCGACTTGGGCGAGAACCTTGGCCGAGGCTATCTGGGTTGCCGCTGCCAGGCCGCGTCTAACGGGTATCTATCACTGGACCGACAATGGCGTGGCAAGCTGGTACGATTTCGCGATGGCCATCCAAGAGGAGGCGTTGGCCTTGGATATCCTGACCCATCCCATTCCCATCCGGCCAATATGCACCAAAGATTATCCCACGCCGGCGCGGCGGCCGGCTTACAGCGTTCTGAATAAGTCATCAAGCTGCCATGACTTGGCCTTAGCCGGTCGGCATTGGCGCGGTGCGCTGCGCGCCATGTTGAGTGAAGAATAAGATGAGTCAATATTTATGAGCGGCGATTATGAATTGTTTCGAGGTTAATATGCGGGCATGGATTCCATGGTTGATCGTTGTGTTAGAAGCATTCTCGGTTATGCCCGTCACTGCGGATTTTCGGGATCCGCAAGGTAAACCATTCACAGTCTGGCCGAATATTCCCTTTGTGCAGGCTTCGGATTTCGAGGAGTACGCCCTGGATCGGTCTATATTTAAAAACTTACACGAGGATGCGGGAGATCCGGCGGCTATTGTGGCGGCGCTGGAGGCCGTGGATGAATTGCAGCAGCATCATCAGCAACGCGCGTTGGGCGAGATTGGCCGCAGTTTCAACACGGAATTGATCGCTAAGCTTGATGCGCTGAAGCGGTCGGCAAGCATTGCCCAGCCGAAACTTAAATTCTCATTTGCGGGGATTGCACCGGACGAGCTACAACGCCCACTGGAAATGGATGAGCCCGAGCTGGATGCGCTCGAGGCGAAAGCCGCTGAAATTGCCTTAGTTGGGTATGCGACCTATACCCAACTACCCAACAATGAATTAAGTGTCACCCTAACACTGGTTAAGCTCAAAACCGGCGCAGCGGAAAGCTTCTCTGTAACAGCGAATGTGGGGCGGGTGAGTGAGAAACTCGCCAAGGTGCTATTTGATTATTTTTATGGCTATCGCTTCCCCGCCGCTAACGCCACACTACCTGATAAGCAGTGGCTTGCTGCCGCGCCCGGCCATCAAGGCCAGCCCGTTTCTTATGTGGCGGCACGAACCTATTGTCAATCGCAAAATGCGCGCTTGCCGACGGCTATAGAGCTCGAAGCCGGTCGGGCCGCTGGTCCCTATCACGGAGGCATACGGCTTAAATCGTATGCCCGCTATCATCTGCAGGAAGGCTTGTATGCCAGCACTTCCCGTCAAGATCCCCGCGGCAGTGTGCGCCCGCGCCTAGGGCCCCATGTGAATAGTGCTAACTATTATTGTATTCGCTCGAATTAACCGGCTCGTGCAATCCCCTGTCATGGTTCCCGGCAATCGCGGCAAAGGCTTGCCGCTGCCGATAAGCTTTGGCGTATGGGTCGGTTAAAAACCGTCATTCCCCGAGATGGCCCTTAACCTGCCCGAACCCAAGAGGTAGGGCGAGTTTCAACCCGCCCGGGTGTTGTGTATGAACTGGTACGGATCCTGCATAATCCTATGTAGGTTCTTACAGAGTGTCATTGAAATGGCAGCGATCTCCATCGACAAGGTTCTCGGCATCCATGACGATGCGCTGAAGTTACGGGCCTACCGCACCAATCTGTTGGCATCCAATATGGCCAATGCTGATACGCCGAATTACAAAGCGCGCGACATTGATTTTCAGGCGGCGCTGCAGGGCGAGGATGATCGATTGGCTATGTATCAAACGCATCCGCGTCATCTTGAAGGCGGCGGCGAAAAGGGTATGCCGCAAGTGCTGTATCGCGTGCCGCATCAGCCCTCCCTGGATGGCAATACGGTCGATCCTGAACTGGAAAAAACCGCATTCGCTGAGCATACCCTGCAACACCAAGCGACCTTGGATTTTCTTGACGGCCGGATTAAAGGCCTGAAAAGCGCCATGAAGGAGAAATAAACCATGGGCTTGTTTACTGTTTTTGATGTCTCCGGCTCGGCCATGAGCGCCCAGTCGGTGCGTTTAAATACTGTGGCGTCGAATATGGCGAACTCTGAGGTCGCGAGCCCTACCGAGGAGGCCGCCTATCGCTCCCGCCAGCCCCTGTTTAAGACGGTTTTTCAGGATGCTTTCAACGAGCCGGGGGTTGCCAGTGTTAAGGTTGAGCGTATCGAGGAAAGCCAGGCGCCGCCGACGCGTGAGTTTGCGCCCAACCATCCAATGGCGAATGAAGAAGGCTATATTTTTAAGCCGAACGTCAATCCCATCGAAGAAATGGCGAATATGATCTCGGCTTCGCGCAGCTATCAAAACAATGTTGAGGTGTTGAGTTCGGCCAAGCAAATGCTTCAGTCCACTCTTCAGCTTGGCAAAGGGCAATAAGCCATGACCGGGGTTAACGCGACCAATCCTTATAATGGGCTCGGGCTTTCTTTGCCGGAGGAAAAACAGGATGACCGCATGAAGCTCGGGCAAGAGGATTTCCTCAAGCTGATGACCACCCAGGTGCGCAAT
The DNA here is from genome assembly GCA_964345605.1 of uncultured Ectothiorhodospiraceae bacterium. GTDB lineage: Bacteria > Pseudomonadota > Gammaproteobacteria > CAYFSA01 > CAYFSA01 > CAYFSA01. Next base: position 10,383 of record CAYFSA010000020.1, on the reverse strand, counting down.
CAAAATCCGCTCGAGCCGACCAAAGATGCTGACTTCATTGCTCAAATGGCGCAATTTGGCACGGTTTCCGGGATCGAGGATCTGCAAAAGTCTTTCGCTGATTTTGCCGGAGCAATGCGTTCGGAGCAGGTCCTGCAAGGGGCTAGTTTGGTGAATCGCCAAGTCATGTATCCCGGTGATATCTCGACAAAACCGACGGATGGACCGCTACAAGGCGCCGTAGATGTGCCGGCGGGCGTCGATTCAGTGCTAGTTTCCATCCAGGCCCCGAATGGTCAGCCTATCGCTCAGCTTGATTTGGGCCCGCAATCTCAAGGCGTTGCTGAGTTCCAATGGGATGGCACGACCCTGACAGGCGGAGAAGCCCCAGCGGGCTCCTATATCATCAATGCGAGTGCCCGCCTCAATGGCAATCAAGAGGCAGTGACGACGTATGGGGTAGGTAAGGTGAACAGTGTCAGCATCGGTGACGATAACATGATGCGCCTGGATGTGGCTGGAACCAGTATGCCGCTTGATCAGATCAGGCGTATTATGAATTGAATTGGTTCTAATTGATCATGTTGCTTTGTTTGAGCAGCAGTTAACGGTATTCGATTGATGTAGGAGACTCCGGTTATGGCATTCAATACAGCATTGTCAGGTGTCAATGCGGCCTCGAAAAACCTTGATGTCATTGGCAATAATATCGCCAATGTCAGTTCGAACGGCTTTAAGCGTTCCCGGGCCGAATTCGGTGATTTGTTTGCAAGCGATCCGTTCGGTAACAGTAAGACAGCAGCCGGGCAAGGCGCTTTGACAGATATTGTGCGGCAAAATTTTGCAGCCGGCAGTCTGAATTTTACCGAGCGGTCCTTGGATTTTGCCGTCAAAGGCGCCGGCTTCATGGTGACCCAGCCCGATCCCAATGCGCAACAATTCAATTATACCCGGGACGGAGCCTTTGGCGTCGATAATGAAGGATTCGTAATCAATAGCACAAACGAAAGGCTTATGGCCTTGCCCGTTACCGAGGATGGTGCCGTCACTTCAACCTCTTTGGCAAGTGCCGTTCCCGTTCAAGTGCCCGCCACGGGTGGGGCACCTCAAGAAACGGGTGAGGTTGATATAACCGCTAACCTGCCTTCGGATGCGGAAGCACCACTCGATGCAACGGGAGCGGCGTTAGTGCCTTTTGATCCTGATGATCCGGATACCTATAACAGCTCCACCTCGACAACCGTTTATGATTCTTTAGGATCAGCCCATACGGTAACCACTTATTTCCGTCAAGACGATCCAGCTACAGGTGCGGCGCCGAATACTTGGGAAATGTATGTGCGCGTTGATGGCGAACGGCCCGAGGACGGTGCCGGTGGTGCCGGTGCAGGAGCCGGTCCCCATACAATCACATTTAATGATGACGGAACGATAGGTACAGTGACACCCGCTTCAGGTCCTAATGCGGGCACGGCGGGACCGCCATCGACCACACCGATCCCTATTTTAGAGGAGGCGGCGGATTTAGGCACGGGTGCCCAGGATTTGGAATTCAATATCAATGTAGGCCAGGAAACTACGCAATTTAATGCAGATTTTTCCGTTAGTGAGTTAACGCAAGATGGTAATACGGTTGGCCGTCTGTCTGGTTTATCAACGAATGAGGAAGGTCTGATCCAGGCCGAATTCACCAATGGTGATTCGCAGCCTTTGGGTAAAATTATGCTGGCCGACTTCCGTAATAACCAGGGCTTAAAACCCATCGGTAGCAATGCTTGGCAGGAAACCCTTGATTCCGGTGAGCCCATTATCGGTGAGGCGGGCACCGGCCGTTTCGGCAATGTCGCTTCCGGGGCCCTGGAAACTTCGAATGTCAATCTGACCAACGAGCTGGTCTCATTGATCACGGCGCAGCGCGATTTCGATGCCAACGCCCGAACGATTGATGTTGAGAACCAAGTTTCTGACACCATTATCAATATCCGGTAGTGAGACGTAACCATGGATCGCTTGCTGTATATCGGTATGTCCGGGGCGAAAGAGGCCATGATGTCGCAGGCCGTGGACAGCCAAAATCTGGCTAATAGCAACACGACCGGTTTTCGCGCCGATTTGGATGCCTATACGCATGTCTCGGTCGTCGGGCCGGTGTACGACAGCCGTGCTTATGCCATCGATGAGGACTTGGCCACGGATTTCACCCCTGGTCCTTTGCAAACTACAGGCCGGTCCCTGGATGTGGCTGTGGATGGCGAGGGCTTTATCGCGGTGCAGGCGCCCGATGGTGGTGAGGCTTATACACGCCGCGGTGATCTGCGGGTCGATGCTTTCGGTCAGTTGCAAACGGGCGATGGCCGCGATGTCATGGGCAATAATGGTCCGATTTTTCTGCCGCCGGCCGAGCATATTGAAATCGGTGGTGACGGCACGATCTCGGTGACTCCTCAAGGTGCGGCGCCAGGGGAATTAGCGGTGGTCGATCGTATCAAACTGGTTAATCCTGACCTGGCCAATCTGGAAAAAACCGAAGCGGGGCTAATTCGCGCCCAGGACGGTGCTCCCGTGCCGGCGGATGCTGCGGTTGGCCTGGTTTCGGGAAGCCTTGAAGGTAGTAATGTCAATCCGGTCGAGAGCATGGTCAGTATGATTGATAATGCTCGCCGTTTCGAGATGAATACTAAAGTCTTCAAGCTCGCTGAGGAAAACGATCAAGCTTCAACACGATTGCTTAGCCGGCAATAGGGTAAGAGGGGATGATTAACCCAATCCAAGCGGAGAAACCAGTATGAACCGCGCCTTATGGGTAGCCAAAACTGGCCTGGAAGCCCAGCAAACTCGGCTTTCGACCATTTCCAATAATATGGCGAATGTCAGTACCACGGGATTCAAGCGGGATCGGGCCGTATTCGAGGATTTGCTGTATCAAAATGTCCGCCAGGTCGGAGCACAAAATACGCAGGATACCCAATTGCCTTCAGGTTTAAATTTGGGGACAGGCGTCAATATCGTAGGGACCCAAAAAATTCATACCCAAGGCAATCTGGTGCAAACCGAAAACGCCTTGGATGTGGCCATCGATGGACGCGGCTTTATGCGGGTGCTCTTGCCTGATGGCAATATCGGCTATACCCGCGATGGCTCGTTTCAGCTCAATAACGAGGGGCAATTGGTGACGTCGAGCGGACATCCGGTACAGCCGCCCATTAACGTCCCCGAAGGGGCGCAATCGATCACCATCGGTGAAGATGGCACTGTGACGGCCGTAACCGGAGATAATCAAGCCCAAAATTTGGGCAATTTACAGGTCGCCGATTTTGTGAATCCAGCCGGATTGCAAGCGATTGGCCAAAATCTTTACCTCGAGTCTGCAGCAAGCGGTGCGCCGCAAACCGGCGTTCCTGGTTTGGATGGCCGCGGCAGCCTGCTACAGGGCATGCTGGAAACCTCGAATGTCAAGACCGTGGAAGAGATGGTCAATATGATCGAGACGCAGCGTTCTTTCGAGATGAATTCCAAGGCTGTGTCGACAGCGGACCAGATGTTGCAAAACTTGAATCAAAACACGTAATCGTTGCTTGGGGCCAATAAGCACAGCGATGATTTTGCGGAGGAACGTCTGATGAAAGGGTCCGGTTTGTACAAACTCGGTTTGCTGCTGGCGCTGGTTGCGGGACTTTTGGTTAATAGCGTTGCAGCAACTCAGCGCGTCAAGGATTTGGCGTCAATTGCGGGTGTGCGCGATAATCAATTGCTCGGCTATGGTTTGGTAGTCGGTTTGAATGATACGGGCGATGGCCAGAATGCCGCGCCGTTTATGGTTCAGAGCCTGAAAAGTATGTTGAACCGTTATGGCATTACACTGCCGCCTAATGTTGATCCCAATCCGAGCAATGTAGCTGCGGTGTCAGTGCATGCCAAGCTGCCGCCGTTTTCCAAGCCGGGTCAAACCATTGATGTCACGGTCTCATCCATTGGCGATGCCGAAAGCCTGCGGGGCGGCAGCCTATTGATGACGCCGCTTAAGGGTGCCGATGGTCAAGTCTACGCCATCGCTCAGGGGAATCTCGTCGTTGGCGGCTTTGGCGCACAAGGTGAAGATGGGTCTCAGATTACAGTCAATGTGCCCAGTGTCGGGCGTATTCCCAATGGTGCAACGGTCGAGCGGGAAGTGCGCAGTGCGTTTGATCAGGGCAGCCATCTGACCATCAATCTCAATCAGCCGGATTTTACTACCGCCAAGCGGTTGGTCAAGCAAATCAATGAGGTGTTGGGCTCGGCGACCGCGCACGCGCTGGATGCCGGTTCAGTGCGGGTGCGTGCGCCCATGGATCCCAATCAGCGGGTGTCGTTCATATCCCTGATCGAGAATCTAGAAATTCAGGCGGCCCGCGCGCCAGCAAGAGTCGTTTTCAATGCCCGGACCGGCACGGTCGTGATGGGCAGCGGTGTGGAAGTTTCGCCGGCCGCCATTACCCATGGCAGCCTGGTCGTGACCATTCAAGAAGATCCAGAGACCGAACAACCGGCCCCCCTCTCTCAAGGCGAGACGGCCACGGTAGAAAACAGTGAAATCGGCATCGAGCAGGAAGAGAATCCGATGTTTCTGCTTGATCCGGGCGTGACCTTGGATGAAATCGTGCGCGCAGTCAATCAAGTCGGGGCGGCGCCGGGCGATCTGCAGGCCATTCTAGAAGCGCTCAAGCAGGCCGGTGCCCTGCATGCCGAGCTGATCGTGATCTGAGTTGCGGCAAAGATTACTGCAAACTTGTTCGCCAAGCATCCGCAATGACCTCTCAGCTCGATGCCGCCGGCACTTACACCAATCTCAGTGCTCTGACCGAGTTGAAAGCCAAGGCCGGTCAGGGCAGCGAGGCGGCGGTGCGCGAGACGGCCGAGCAATTCGAGGCCCTGTTTCTGCAAATGATGCTCAAATCCATGCGCCAGGCCACGCCGCAAAGTGAGCTATTCGGTGGCCCGCGGGCGGATTTGTATCAAGACATGTTTGACAAGCAGATTAGCTTGGAGCTGGCGCGCAAGGGCGAGAGCATTGGGCTGACCGAGATGCTGGTCAAGCAATTGCAGCAGGAAGCCGATGCTCAAGCGGCAAGGCCTGTGGATAACGCGGCTGGCCTACCTTTGCATCCCGAACCGACGGGCTATGCACTCGCTACGGGCCAAAACGCTAGCATGCCGTTCGATGGTGCGACCCAACGCCCAGTAACCACGCCGCCGCAAATGCCGGCAATGGCCAATGCGCGCGAGGCCGAGCAGCCGCCGGCGGCTTTATCGCCTCGTCCCACTCGTTTGCAAACGGCAATCGCCGCACAAACCGCCGCACAAACCGAAGTGCCGTCAGCAACGTCTGCGCAACGAGCGCCACAACCAAGCGATTCAATGGATTCTGTCGATCCCCAGGCATGGCAATCCGGCGATCCAGCTGCCTTCATTGAATATATCCGACCTCATGCTCAGGCAGCAGCAGAGCGCCTGGGGGTGGCGCCAGAGGGCTTAGTGGCTCAAGCTGCTCTGGAAACAGGCTGGGGCCGGCATATGCTGCATGATGAACAGGGCCGGCCGAGTTTCAACTTGTTCAACATCAAGGCCGGCAGTGATTGGCAAGGACCGACGGTTGATGTCAAGACATTGGAATATGAAGCCGGCAGCCCCTATCATCAGCAAGCGCGCTTCCGTATGTATGTCTCACCTCAGGCGGCCTTTGATGATTACGTCGCGCTGCTGAGCAACAATCCGCGTTATGCCCAGGCGCTGGAGGTCGGAGACGATCCGCTCGCCTTTGCCCGAGAACTGCAAGCGGCCGGCTATGCCACGGATCCGGCTTATGCTGAAAAACTCACGGCGATCATGAATCGGTTTGAATAATCCCTGTAATAACCTCCGACCGTTTGTCTCCAGCCGCCTTTGTATTGTCAGCATCGCCTGCCTCGTTCAAGCTAGGCCGTTTTCCATCAGTTAGAACGAGCGTGTCCGAATTCGCCAATGACCGAACAGACCGAACAACAGTACAATGCAGCGGAAATCGAAGTCCTGACGGGGCTGGACCCGGTGCGCCGCCGCCCGGGGATGTACACCGATACCAGCCGCCCCAATCACTTAGTCCAGGAAGTCGTCGACAACAGCGTCGATGAGGCGGTGGCGGGCTATGCCAGCGAGATCACCGTAACCCTGCATGCCGACGGGTCGATTACCGCCAGCGATGATGGCCGCGGCATGCCGGTGGACCCGCATCCCGAGCTCAAACGCCCCGGCGTGGAAGTGATCCTGTCGACGCTGCATGCCGGCGGCAAGTTTTCCCAGAAAAGCTATCAGTTCTCCGGCGGCCTGCATGGCGTCGGGGTGTCAGTGGTCAACGGCCTGTCGGCCGAGCTCGAGGTCTGGGTCCGCCGCGGCGGGCGCGAGTATTACATGGCCTTTGCCGACGGCGAGCGGGCCTGTGAGCTGACCGTGGTGGCGACCAAGCTGCCCAAGCGCGACACTGGCACGACCCTGCGGTTTTTGCCCAATCCCGTCTATTTCGATACGCCGAAATTCTCGCTGCCGCGCCTGAAATACATCCTGCGCGCCAAGGCCGTGCTCTGTCCGGGCCTGAAAGTCACCTTCCATGACGAGGCCGGCGAGACCACCGATGTCTGGCAGTATGCCGACGGCCTGGCCGATTATCTGCTCGAAGCCGTGGCCGGGCGCGAATGCCTACCAGAGGCGCCGTTCGTCGGCCATTTCCAGGGCAAGGAGAGTGCCGTGGACTGGGCGGTGGTGTGGCTGCCCGAACGCGGCGAGGCAGTGGCCGAAAGCTATGTCAATCTCATTCCGACCGTGCAGGGCGGCACGCATGTAAACGGCCTGCGCAGCGGGCTGGTCGAGGCCCTGCGGGGCTTTTGCGAATTCCGCAATCTCCTGCCGAAGGGCGTGAAGCTGGCCCCGGATGATCTCTGGGAGGGCATCGCCTATGTCCTGTCGGTCAAACTCGCCGAGCCGCAGTTCTCCGGGCAGACCAAGGAACGCTTGTCGTCGCGCGATGCTGCCGCCTTTGTCGGCGGGGTGGTCGCCGACGAGTTCGGCCATTGGCTGAATCAGTATCCAGAAACCGGCGATCAGCTGGCCCAGCTGGTCATCGAAAATGCCCAGAAACGGCTGCGGGCCAGCAAGCAGGTCACCCGCAAGAAGGTGGCGAGCGGTCCGGCCCTGCCCGGCAAGCTGGCCGACTGCGCCTCCCAGGACAGCCGCTACACCGAGCTGTTCCTGGTCGAGGGAGACTCCGCCGGCGGCTCCACCAAGCAGGCCCGGGACCGGGAGTTCCAGGCCGTGCTGCCGCTGCGGGGCAAGATCCTCAACAGCTGGGAGGTCGAGCCGAGCCAGGTGCTGAGCTCCCAGGAAATTCACGACATCGCGGTGGCCGCCGGGGTGGAGCCGGGTGCCCATGACTTAAGCGGGCTGCGCTACAACAAATTCTGTATCCTCGCCGATGCCGACTCCGATGGCCTGCATATCGCGACCCTGCTGTGCGCCCTGTTTCTCAAGCATTTCCGCCCGCTGGTGGCGGGTGGCCATGTATACGTTGCCATGCCGCCCTTGTACCGCATCGATATCGGCAAGGATGTCTACTACGCCCTGGACGAGGACGAGCGCAACGGCATCTTGCAGCGCATCGAGGCCGAGCAGCGCAAAGGCAAGGTGGCCGTGACGCGCTTTAAGGGCCTCGGCGAGATGAGCCCGCTGCAATTGCGCGAGACCACCATGGCCCCGGACACCCGTCGGCTGGTGCAATTGGTGGTGGACGATGAGGCCGGCACCGAGGCCCTGATGGATATGTTATTAGCGAAAAAGCGCGCGGCCGATCGACGCGCGTGGCTGGAAGAAAAAGGCGACCGCGCGGAGGTACAGTACTGAATGGGCGAGAATTACGAGCTGAGCTTCGAGGGCGTCGAGCGGCGCCCCCTGCATGAATTCACCGAGAAGGCGTATCTGGATTATTCCATGTACGTCATCCTCGACCGCGCCCTGCCGGTCATCGGCGATGGCCTGAAACCGGTACAGCGGCGGATCATCTACGCCATGTCCGAGCTGGGGCTGTCGGCCAGCGCCAAGCCAAAAAAGGCCGCCCGCACGGTCGGCGATGTCCTCGGTAAGTTCCATCCGCATGGCGACACGGCCTGTTACGAGGCCATGGTGCACATGTCCCAGCCGTTTTCCTACCGCTATCCGCTGATCGACGGCCATGGCAACTGGGGCTCGCCGGACAATCCCAAATCCTTTGCCGCCATGCGCTACACCGAGGCACGCCTGCGGGCCTATGCCCAGGTGTTCTTGCGCGAGCTGGGGCAGGGCACGGTGGACTGGGGGCCGAACTTTGACGGCAGTCTGGAAGAGCCCCGGGTGCTGCCGGCCCGGCTGCCGAACGTACTGCTCAACGGCACCTCGGGGATCGCGGTCGGCATGGCCACGGACATCCCGCCGCATAATCTGCGCGAGGTGGTGGCTGCCTGCGTGCATCTGCTCGACCAGCCCGATGCCGACATCGCCCGGCTCTGCGAGTTCATCCAGGGCCCGGATCTGCCCACCGAGGCCGAGATCGTCAGTGCCGCCGACGAGCTGCGCAAGCTTTATCACACCGGCGGCGGCAGCTTCCGCATGCGGGCACGCTGGGAACGGGAAAACGGCGCGCTGGTCATCACCGCCCTGCCGTTCCAGACCTCCGGCGAGAAAATCCAGGAACAGATCGCCGCCCAGATGCAGGCCAAGAAACTGCCCATGGTCGAGGATCTGCGTGACGAATCCGATCACGAGCATCCCACCCGCATTGTCATCGTACCCCGCGGGCGCAAGGTCGATGCCGCCGCGCTGATGGATCATCTGTTCGCTACCACCGATCTCGAGCGCAGCTATCGGGTGAATCTGAACATGATCGGCCGGGACGGCCGGCCGCGGGTCAAGGACCTGCGCGAGATCCTCACCGAATGGCTGGCATTCCGCCGCGAAACCGTGCAGCGCCGCCTGCGCTGGCGGCTGGAGAAGGTCGAACGGCGCCTGCATCTGCTGGAAGGTTTATTGATCGCCTTTCTCAATATCGACGAGGTGATCCGCATCATCCGGACCGAGGACGAGCCCAAGCCGGTGCTGATCGCCCGCTTCGAGCTCAGCGAGATGCAGGGCGAGTACATCCTGGAGACCAAGCTGCGCCAGCTCGCCCGGCTCGAGGAAATGAAAATCCGCGGCGAACAGGATGAGCTCGAGGCCGAGCGCAAGCAGATTCAGGCCACCCTCGGCTCGGCGGGCAAGCTCACCGCCCTGATCCGCCAGGAACTGGAAGCCGATGCCGAGACCTACGGCGATGCCCGGCGCTCGCCCATCGTCGCCCGCGCCCCAGCCCAGGCCATCGACCAGACGACCCTGGTGCCGAGCGAGGCAGTCACCGTGGTGCTCTCGCAAAAGGGCTGGCTGCGTGCCGCCAAGGGCCATGAAATCGACCCCACCGGGCTGAGCTATAAATCCGGCGACAGCTTCCTCGCTGCTGCCCGTGGGCAGAGCAATCAGCGCGTACTGCTGCTCGATACCACCGGCCGCTGTTACACCCTGCCGGCGCATGAACTGCCCTCGGCCCGCGGCCAGGGCGAGCCGGTCTCCAGCCGGCTCAACCCTCCCGATGGTGCCGGTTTTGTCAGCGTGCTGATGGGCGCGGCCAGTGATCGGTATGGTTTGCTGACCGACAGTGGCTACGGCTTTATCTGTGCCTACGAGGACATGCATACCCGCAACAAATCCGGCAAGGCTGTGCTCACGGTGCCGACCGGGGCACGGGTGATGCCGCCGCTGCCGATCGCCGATAGCAACGCCCAGTCTCTGGCCCTGGTCACCAATGCCGGCTATCTGCTGGTCCTGGCGCTCACCGAAATTCCCCGCCTGCCGCGCGGCAAAGGCAACAAGCTCATCAACATCCCGCCGGCCCAGCGGCAAAACAACGGCGAGACAGTCATCGACGCCTGTATGCTCGATGCCGACGCCGCCCTCGTCGTCCATGCCGGCAAGCGCCACCGCCGCCTGGGGCCGAGTGAATGGCAGGCCTATCGCGGCGAACGGGGCAAACGCGGCCAGCGGCTGCCGAAAGGGTTTCAGAAAGTCGAGCGGTTGGCGGTGGCGGAGTGAGCGCGTGGGCATGACGCAGTGCATGGCAATTCACCCGTTTGGTTAACCCCGCCGACTGGGCCGCGGCGGCGATCGCCTTTTGCAGCGAGGTCTCGTGGAGATGGTGTCGGCGCCGTCGCCCCGAGGGTCTGGGCCGCATCGCTAGCCATCAGCTCCACCCACAAAAGACGTAGCGCATCAACCTTCTGCCACAACTGCCAAGCCGGGGTTTGTGGATCGGCACCGAGTTGGCGCAAATACCCCTCG
>CAYFSA010000019.1:16202-33571 GCA_964345605.1 uncultured Ectothiorhodospiraceae bacterium | reverse complement strand
AACTCATAACGACTGACCTCATCAAGAAGCTGAAACTAACGGTTGCTTACTCCTATGCTCCTTCGCCCTGCTTGCATTCCTTAATAAGGGTTTAACTTACTCGACAACCGATACAAGCATTGAGCGCGACTGTAATCGCACGACGGCAACACTGTGCGACAAGAGCGGGCTTTAGCCCGCCTCGCCGTGTTCAAGACCTACTCGGCCAGCTCACCGGTTATCCAATAGCGTACTAATTTGGGATGGGCCTCGACATATTCCTTGGCCGCTTGCGGGTAAGAGGACTCTTCGCCGTTATACATGCCTTTTTGCACATCATCGAGAGGAATGGTCATGCGATCGAGGAGGGCATAGATGGCCGGCTCGTCTCGATAAAACCCTTTACGCACCAAAATGTCGGCACGCTCGATGCCGCCCAGCACGCCTTTGGGGTCATCCAGATAGCGCAGTTCCCAGCGACCGAATTTCCAATGCGGACTCCAACCAGTGACCACGATCCATTCCTGACGCTGAATAGCCCGCTTGAGCGCAGCAGTCATGCCCGCACCGGAGGAAATCTGCAAGTTGTAACCATAATCTTCGAGACCGTATGCTTGCATGGCCTTTTTGGACAGACGGGTCAGGCCGGCGCCGGGATCAATTCCGATGATTCGGCCGTTGAGCTTGTCTTTGACCGCTGCAGACTTCAGGTCTTCGATGGAATCCAGCTGATCCTCGGGGATATAATCCGGGACCACCCAGCCCAGGCGGCCATCGGCGTAGATGGGACCGACATTGAGCGTGTCCTTGGCAACCTTGGCATAGTAGTCGGCATGCGTATCGGGCAGCCAGGCATCGGTATGGAAATCCAAATCGCCCGAGGCCACGCCTTGGAAAATCGCCGCCGGATCGGCTTTGATCATGTCGACTTCGCGATCCATTTTGCGAGTCAAAATGTAGTTGACGACATTGGCCGTAAACATGGCATCAGACCAGTTGAAATAACCGATACGAATCGTGTCTTCATCGGCCTTGGCCATGCCTGACAGGCTCAGAAAAAACGTCAGTGTGATCAATAGGGCAGGTTTCATAACAGACCTCCCGGGTCTCTGAAGGGTATTTTGCCGGCAATTGCCGAGCTGTGAAGGGGAAACCGGCCTCCTTGAGCGGCTCCCGGGCCACCCGGCCGTTCGGCATCCGGCGTAAGCCTGTCGAGCCGTTCGGCGTGCAGCGACTTCGCCGGTCCAGCGAACCAGCGAAGGCGGATGAAACTAGCATTGTCCCGCTGGCAAAACAAGACAAGGCCAGGGAAGCGAGCTAGGCAACACACCTCGGACGAGGCCGCGTGAAATCCCGGCACGCTCGGCGACCTCGGCGACCGTGAGGTCGCGCTCGACGCGCGTATTGCGGATCATCAGCTTTTATTTATAGAGCATGATAGCGGAATTCAAGCAAATTGGAACGCGCATGCTCCAGCAATCGATCACGAGGTGACTGAATGATCCAGCGGCATTACCCTGCGCTTGCTGATGCCTTAACGCATGGCTTTGAGCTTATACAAACAATCCAAGGCCTGCCGCGGCGATAGGCCATCGGGATCGAGCGTATCCAGTTCATCCAACACCGGATGCGGCAGCTCCGGGCCGAATAGACTGAGCTGGGGATCGTCCTGGGCCTGCTGCTCGCGCTGACTGCTACTATCCTCCAACAAACGCAGCCGTTCGCGGGCGCGGTCAATGACCCGACGCGGTACCCCGGCGAGGCGAGCGACCTGCAGGCCATAGGATTGATTGGCCGGGCCGGGTTTGACTGCGTGCATGAAAGCAATCGTCTCACCATGTTCGATGGCATCGAGATGAATATTCGCCGCACAGGGGTATTGCTCGGCCAGGGCGGTCAACTCGAAATAATGCGTGGCGAACAGCGTGAAGGCACGATTTTCTTCGGCCAATTGCTCGGCGCAGGCCCAGGCCAGGGAGAGGCCATCGAAGGTGCTGGTACCGCGACCGATCTCATCCATAATCACCAGGCTCTGCGGGCCGGCGTTATGCAGGATATTGGCCGCTTCGGTCATCTCGACCATGAAGGTGGAGCGGCCCGAGGTGAGGTCGTCGGCGGCGCCGATGCGGGTGAAGATGCGATCGATGGGACCCAGGCTGGCCGACCGGGCGGGCACGAAACTACCGGCATGGGCTAACAGCGTGATCAGCGCAATCTGGCGCATATACGTTGACTTGCCGCCCATGTTCGGGCCGGTAATGATCAGCATGCGCTGGTGTTCAGCGAGGCGCACATCATTAGGGACAAAATGCGTATCCAGGCTGTGCTCGACCACTGGATGACGTCCGCCTTCGATGGTCATACCGGGCTCGCTCGTCAGCTCAGGGCAGACATAGTCCAACTGCCTTGCACGAGCGGCCAGATTGGCCAGCACATCGACCTCGGCCAGCCCGGCAGCGGTGGCTTGCAGCGGGCTCAATTGTTCGATCAGACCATCCAGGATGTCCTCATAGAGCTGCCGTTCGCGGGCCAAGGCCTTTTCCTGCGCCGACAGGGCCTTTTCCTCGAATGCCTTGAGCTCTGGGGTGATGTAGCGTTCAGCGCCTTTCAGGGTTTGCCGCCGCTGATAGCGGGCCGGCGCCTTGTCCGTTTGGCCGCGGCTGATTTCAATGTAATAGCCATGCACCCGGTTGAAGGCCACTTTAAGGTTGCTGATGCCGGTCTGCTCGCGTTCCTGGCGCTCGAGATTGAGCAGGAATTCATCGGCATTTTCAGCGATGTCGCGCAGGCTATCGAGCTCCGCGTCGTAGCCCTTAGCAATCGTGCCGCCATCGCGCACCATGGTCGGGGGTTGATCGACCAGTGCACGCTTTAACCAATCCAGGGTTTGCGGATAAGTACCGAGCTGGGCTGAAAGGCAGGCAAGCAACGGACTATCTTGAGCAGTGAGGCTGTCATCCAATTCCGGCAACCGTTCCAAGGCCGTGCGCAAGGCGACCAAATCCCGGGGCCGGGCCGAGCGCAAGGCGACCCGCGACAGAATCCGCTCGGTGTCACCGATACCTCGCAGGGTCTGCTGCAGCTCGCGATCGGCTTCGCTGTCCAGCAGTTGCTCGATGGCTTGATGCCGTTCGCGCAAGGCGGTCTGGTCCCGCAGCGGGCGATTGAGCCAGCGGCGCAGGCAGCGTCCGCCCATAGGGGTGACCGTGCCGTCCAGCACGCCCAGCAGGCAGCGGCGGGTGTCACCCGTCAGGCTTTGCTCGATTTCCAGATTGCGGCGGGTATGGGCGTCGAGCACGATGGCATCGCCAGGATGCTCGACGCTCAGGCCAGTGATATGCGGCAGCAGGCTGCGCTGGGTATCCTGCACGTATTGCAGCACCGCGCCCGCCGCGGCCACCCCGAGGGGCATATCCGCGCAACCGAAACCGGCGAGATCCTGGGTGCCGAACTGGCGGGTGAGCAACTCGGTCGCCGTATCCGCAGCGAAATGCCAGCTTGGGCGGCGCACTAGCGGCTGCTCCCAAGCCAGCTCGGGTGCCGAGGCATCTTCGGCCAGCAGCAGCTCCGCCGGCCGCAGCCGAGCCAGCTCGGCGCTCACATCGGCGGTTGTGGTCAGCTCGCACAAGCTGAACCGACCCGAGGACAGTTCCAAGGCGGCCAGGCCATATGGCCCCTGCTGACCATGCAAGGCACAGAGCAGGTTGTCTTGGTGCTCTTGGAGCAGACCGTCGTCGGTGAGCGTGCCCGGCGTAACGATACGCACCACTTGCCGCTCCACCGGTCCCTTGGCGGTCGCGGGATCGCCGATCTGCTCACAAATCGCCACCGACTCGCCGCATTCGACCAGTCGGGCCAAATAGGCCTCGGCGGCATGATAGGGCACTCCGGCCATGGGGATGGGCTGGCCGGCCGAGTGCCCCCGCGCGGTCAGCGTAATATCGAGCAATTCGGCGGCGCGTTCGGCATCCGCATAGAACAACTCGTAAAAATCGCCCATGCGGAAGAACACCAAGGTATCGGGATACTCGGCCTTGATGCCCAGATACTGCTGCATCAAGGGGGTATGGCTGGCACTACTCAATCGGCATCCTGTCCCGTCAACGGCACGAAGGCTACCGGCAACATGGCCCGGCAGTCGAGCTGCCCGCCGGCTTGTTTGACGCAGCGCAGCAGATCCTGGCGCAGGGCGTCGACATTCACTGGCGCCACCAGCCGTCCTCCTGCCGTCAATTGTTCGGACAGGGCCGGCGGAATCGTATCGCCGGCAGCGGTGACGATAATGGCATCAAACGGCGCCGCCTCAGGCCAGCCATGCCGGCCGTTCCCCTGGCGAACGTCGATATTCGTGTAGCCCAGTTCATCGAGCCGGGTCTTGGCCTCACGCGCCAGCTCGGGCAGCGTCTCCAAGGTATGGACTTGCTGGCAAATCTCGGCGAGGACCGCCGCTTGATAGCCCGAGCCGGTACCGATCTCGAGCACCCGGCTGCCGGCATCGATATCGAGCAGTTCGGTCATCAGGGCCACGATATAGGGCTGGGAGATGGTCTGGCCTTGGCTCAGAGGCATGGCCCGATTGACGTAGGCCTGATCCCGCAACCGCTTGGGTAGAAATTGCTCGCGCGGCACCCGCCCCAAGGCCTGGAGTACGGCCGGTGCAAAGCTGGCCCGGCCCGTGTAGCTGGCCGTGGCCTTGGCTTCAGCACGAATTTCATCGAGTAACGCGGCCCGCGCGGTAACGAAATCTTCTTTCATCGCTGCAATAAATGATGGAGTAAAAAATTACCCGGTATTGCGCATCCCGGCCGCGATGGCGTTAATGGACCGCAGCAGCGGCGGCAGCCAGCGCGAGCGTTCGCTTTCCGGTAGATCGGTGCGCCGATAACGGCGAATCAGGGTGACTTGGATATGGTTTAACGGATCGAGATAGGGCTGCCGGCGTGCTAGGGATACGGCCAGGGTCGAATTTTGCACCAATAACGCCGGCTGCTGCACGATGTCCAGGATCTGCTGGCAAGTCCGCCGATATTCCGCGGCAATGTTGTCATGAATGGCCGCGGCCTGCTCGGGATGCTGGCTGAGCTTGGCATATTCGGCCGCCGTCTCCAGATCGGCCTTGGCCAGGGACATCTGGGTGTTGGCCAGCAGGGTGCGCAGATACGGCCATTCCTGATACAGGCATTGCAAACGCGGCAGGGCTTCGGGCTCCTCCGCCCGCAGGCGCTCCAAGGCCGAGCCGATGCCGTACCAAGCCGGCAAGGTATAACGCGCCTGGGCCCAGCCGAATACCCAGGGGATGGCGCGGATCGAGGCCTTGGAGCGATCCGCCTGGCGCCGATGCGCGGGGCGTGAGCCGATGTTCAGCAGACCGATCTCGTTGACCGGCGTCACCTCGTAGAAAAACTCAAGAAAATGCGGATTCTGCTCGGTCAGCTCGCGGAACACCTGTTCGCTATATTGGCTGAGCTGATCCATCATGGAGCGATGGCTTTCGCGCTCGGCACCGGTATGCCGGGTCGCCTGCAGCAGCCCGGTGACCCCCATGCTCAGCTCATAGGCCGCGGTTTCCGGGTTAGCGTATTTGTAGGACAGGACTTCGCCCTGCTCGGTGAATTTGATCTCGCCGCGTACCGTGCCGGGCGGTTGGGCGCGGATGGCCTCGTGGGTCGGACCGCCGCCGCGGCCGATGGTCCCGCCCCGACCATGGAACAAGCGGCAGCGTACCCCGCGGTTATCGGTCAGCTTGATGATCGCCATCTGGGCGCGATACAAATTCCAGGATGAGGACAAAATGCCGCCATCCTTGGCCGAGTCGGAATAGCCCAGCATGACCTCCTGGGTATTGCCGGCAGCCCGCAACACGCTGACATAGGTCGGATTATCCAAGAGATTCGCCAGGACGATCTCGATATGCCCCAAATCCTCGATGGTCTCGAACAACGGCGAGACCGTGATCCGGCAATCCCAGCTATCGTCGGCGTTGCGCCGCACCAATCCGGCCAAACTGGCGAGCAGCATGACTTCCATGACATGACTGGCCTGGTGGGTCATGGAAATAACGTATTGGCCGAATACTTCGGGGCCGAGCTCCTCGCTCATGCGCTGTATGCTGTCGAACACGGCCAGCGTTTGCGCGGTCTCCTCGCTTAAGGTATGCCGTTCGAGCACAGGCAAATCGCGCCGGCGCAATTGCTTGCCCAGTAGATTGAGCCGCTCGGCTTCCGCGAGGCTCTGGTAATCGGCCGCCGCCGGCACCAAATGAGGTATCAGCTCCGCTACGGCGCGAGTATGCACCGTCGATTCCTGGCGGACATCCAGATGCAAAAGATGGAAGCCGAAGGTTTCGGCCATGCGGATCAAATCCTTGATATCCCCGTCGGCGATCGTGGCATCGCCATGGCTGAGCAGGGAATCGCGAATCAGGCGCAGATCGGCCAAAAATTCATGCGCCTGCCGATAGGCGACCGCCGGCCGCACGGCCTTTTCCCCAGCCACGCGGCGCTCCAGGGTGCGCAGGGCCTCTTCCAGACGATAACGCATGAAGCAGAGCTTGCGCCGATAAGGTTCGCGGGCGAAGCGCTCGACCTTATCTTGAAACACCGCTTTGCGTAGCCGTTCATCGTTTTCCAGACTCTGCCGCAGCTCGGCCGAGGGCGTACAGAGCCGATCGGAATGACTCAGCGCCCGGATCAATGGATTCAGCCAGGCCAGGTATTCCCGCATGATCTCGACGGCCTGCAGACGCACCGCCAACTCGGTGGTCGCCGGCGTCACGTTCGGATTGCCGTCCCGGTCGCCGCCGATCCAGGAGCCGAATTCCAGAAAACTCGGTACCCGGATAGGCAGCCCGCCGTCCAGGGTCACCCCATAATTGCGCCGCACCGCCCGCTCGAAATAGCGATAGACCTCCGGCACGGCCTGGAACAGGCTGTCGCGGAAATAGGCCAGCCCCGAGCGGATTTCATCGCGTACCTGCGGCTTGCTTTCGCGGACCTCGTCGCTGCGCCACAAGGTCAGGATATGGGCATGCAGTGCGTTGCGGATTTCGACGTAATCCTCGTCGATGAGGTCCTGTTCATCCAGGCGCTGAATGGTCTCGAACAGGCGCCGCAATGTTTCCATGGTGGTGCGCCGGCGCGCCTCGGTGGGATGAGCGGTGAACACCGGGCGGTAACTCAAAGCATCCATCAGGGCCTGCACTTCCTGTAGGCTGACATTGGCGTCCTTGAGTTCACGCAGGGTCAGGCCGAACGAGCCGGCCCAGAACGGCCCTTCAGTGGCGCGCTGCCGGCGCCGCTGGCGGTGGGCATAGACTTCCTCGGCGACATTGACCAAGCTAAAGTAGATCGAGAAGGCACGGATGACCAGACTGAGGGTGTCGACATCGAGCTCGGCAATAAAGGCTAACAAGCGTTCGCGCTCGGCCGGGTCCTCTTGCTGTTCCAGGTGCCGATAGCCGAGCCGCAAAGTTTCCACCGCCTCGTAGACGGCCCGGCCCGCATAGGCGCTGACGATCTCGCCGAGCAGGTTGCCTAATTGCTTAACCACTGCCCGCAGATCATGGTCAGTGGTCGGCATGGGAATCGCCACATTCGCTTCACTCGCCATAGGGCCGTACGATCCGCTGATAGAGTTCGAGGTATTCGTTGGCGCTGTGCTCCCAGCTGCTGTCACGGGCCATGCCCTGCTGCATCAAGGCGCGCCAACGACCATCATCTTCAAAGAGCGTCAATGCCCGGTGACAGGCCTCCAGTAGGGCATCGGTCGCCGGGGTTTGAAACAAAAAACCGTTTGCCAGCCCCGCTTGCAGATCCGCGCCGCTGGCATCAACGATGGTGTCGGCCAGCCCGCCGGTGCGCCGTGCGATGGGCGGCGTACCATAACGCAGGCTGTAGAGCTGATTGAGACCGCAGGGCTCGAAGCGCGATGGCATCACGAACATGTCCACACCCGCCTCGACCAGATGCGCCAGCGACTCGTCATAGCCGATATGCAGCCCGACCTTGCCCGGATAGGCCTTGGCGACGCGCCCGGCATCCTGCTCGAACCGCGCTTCACCGCTGCCGAGCATAACCAGCTGCACGTCCCGGTAGCGTAGCAGACGCGGAAAGGCTTTAAGGATCAGGTCGGTCCCCTTTTGCTCGACCATGCGGCCGATATGGCCGAGCAGCGGGATCTGCGGATTGACCTCCAGTCCCAGCCTTTGCTGCAACGCCACCTTGTTGCCTACCTTGCCGCTGAGCTCGTCGATGCCATAATGACTGACCAAGAACGGATCAGTGGTCGGGTCCCAGGCGCGATAATCGATGCCATTCAAAATACCGACCAGATGCTCGGCCCGCTCGCGCAGCAGGCCGTCAAGGCCGCAGCCCAGTTCGGGGGTGCGGATTTCACGGGCATAGGTCGGGCTGACGGTGGTCAGACAATCGGCATAGACCAGGCCGCCCTTGATAAACGCCAGTTGGCTGTAAAATTCCAGGCTATCATGGCGCATCAAGTGCTCGGGCAAGGCCAACGCCTTGGCCGCGCTGGGCGGAAACAGCCCCTGATAGGCGAGATTATGCGCGGTGAACACCGTCGCCGGCCGTTTCTTCAAGCCGTGCAGCAGGGCCGGCACCAAAGCGGTTTGCCAATCGTTGCAATGCACGATATCGGGCCGCCAGTCCAGGCCGGCCTGGTCCAGGGCGATGGCGGTGATCACCCGGGCCAGCAGGGCGAAGCGCAAATGATTGTCCTGCCAGTCGTGCTGATCCGTAGCGACATAGGGATGGCCGGCGCGATCGAAGTACTCCGGGGCATCGACCAGATAGACCGGCAGGGCCGCTCCCGGCAATTGAGTCACCAGCAGCTCGACCCGGCCCGGTGGATTACTGATGCGCAGCGTGGCCACCGGTTCCGCCGCCGTCACCTGGTCCTTGACCTGGCGATAAGCCGGCAGGATCAAGCGCACATCGGTGCCTAGCCGATCCAGCGCGTCCGGCAAACTGGCGGCGACGTCGGCCAGCCCACCCGTTTTGACCAAGGGATGGGTCTCGCTGCTAGCAAACAGGACTCGCATTCTATCTTCCATTCGTGGTGATGAAGAGTCACACGCGCGGGCGTGCATGGAGGATTTTGTGACACAATAGCGCACAGTGTACGCGACCATTCCGATATCGGCGAGACATCATCGCTGGGCGCCGCGGCTCGCCGTCAGCCGGTTTGAGCTGCGTGCAGGATCCGTTCCAATCCACGCATGAACAACGATCAACACAGACAGAGCTCGGTGGCTATGACCGTACCGCAACAGACTCACGCCTGGCAGGTCCTGGCAGCGCATTAC
Organism: uncultured Ectothiorhodospiraceae bacterium; assembly: GCA_964345605.1. GTDB lineage: Bacteria > Pseudomonadota > Gammaproteobacteria > CAYFSA01 > CAYFSA01 > CAYFSA01. The sequence goes on along the minus strand of CAYFSA010000019.1, from coordinate 24,270 downwards.
GAAGCAATCAAGAAAACCCATATGCGGGATTTGTTCGCCGAAGACCCCGCTCGCTATCCACGTTATTCCCTGCAGGTCGGCGACATCCTGCTCGATTATTCCAAGAATCGTATCAATGAAGAGACGTTCGAGCACTTGCTCGAGCTGGCCGAGGAGATGGCCGTGCCGCAGTGGCGCGAGCGCATGTTCAACGGCGAGCACGTCAACCACACGGAAGACCGGGCCGTGCTGCACATCGCCCTGCGCAACCGTGACAATCGCCCGATCCGGGTCGACGGCAAGGATGTCATGCCCGAGGTCAATCGCGTCCTGGCCCGCATGCGCGACTTTACCGAACGGGTGCGCAGCGGCGCCTGGGTGGGCTTCACCGGCCGGCCGATCACCGACGTGGTCAACCTAGGGATCGGCGGCTCGGATCTGGGGCCGGCCATGGTTTGCGAGGCCCTGCGCCCCTACGGCAAGGACGGCCCGCGGCTGCATTTCGTCTCCAATATCGACGGCACCCATATCAGCGAAACCCTGGCCCAGGTCGACCCGGAAACCGTGCTGTTCGTGGTCGCCTCGAAGACCTTCACCACCCAGGAAACCCTGGCCAATGCCCATACCGCCCGCCGCTGGCTGCTGCAGGCCGGGGCCGAGGAGCGCGACGTAGCCAGCCATTTCGTGGCTGTCTCCACCAATGCCCACGGGGTGTCGGCGTTCGGTATCGATACCGCCAATATGTTCGAGTTCTGGGACTGGGTTGGCGGGCGCTATTCGCTGTGGTCAGCAATCGGGCTGCCGATCGCGCTGTTTATCGGCATGGACCGCTTCGAGGCTTTGCTCACCGGCGCCTTTCACATGGATGAACATTTTTGTCAGGCGCCGCTGCGCGAGAACATGCCGGTGATCCTGGCGCTGCTGGGGGTTTGGTATAACAATTTCTTCGGTGCCCAGTCCCATGCCATCTTGCCCTACGATCAATATTTGTGGCGGTTTCCGGCCTACCTGCAGCAGGGCGACATGGAAAGCAACGGCAAATACATCGATCGCGGCGGCCGCCGGGTCAGCTACAGCACCGGGCCGATCATTTGGGGCCAGCCCGGCACCAACGGCCAGCACGCCTTTTATCAGCTCATCCACCAGGGCACCAAACTGATCCCCTGTGATTTTATCGCCCCCATGCACTCGCATAATCCGATCGGCGAGCATCATAAAATCCTGCTGTCAAACTTTTTTGCCCAGACCGAAGCGCTGCTGCATGGCCGCACCCTGAACGAGGCGCGCGAGCAGTTGAGCCAGTCGGGCCTGAGCACTGCCGAGCAGGACACGCGTCTGCCGCACATGGTCTTTGAAGGCAATCGCCCGACCAACTCCATCTTGCTGAGCCAAATCACCCCGGAAAATTTGGGCGCCCTGATTGCCTTGTATGAACACAAAATCTTCGTGCAGGGCATTATCTGGAATATCAATTCCTTCGACCAATGGGGCGTGGAACTTGGCAAAAAGCTCGCCAAAACCATCCTCAGGGAGTTCGATCAATCCGGCCCGGTAAGCGCCCATGATAGCTCGACCAATGGCTTGATCCATTATTACAAGCAGAGTCTGGCGCAAGATAATTAACCAGTGGGCCAAGGCCAATCCATTGGCTCCCGGGGTCTGCGGCCTCAGGGAGCGTCCGCTGCTGATACGATCCGGCAAGTGAACTTAAACCATCCTTGCCCACGGCCTGCCCAATCAAACTGGCTGGCAAGGCCAAGCGGACCGTTGTATAGGCAATGACAAGGCGCCGCTTGCCTCGCCAGACTCGATAGTTTGCAACGCATTTACGACGAACCAGCCGACCATAACCCGCCTGGCCACAGCAGGCCGCTGTGCTGTTGCCATTGCTTGAAATCCTCGGGAAATCGGTCTGCCATCAGGCGATCTTCAAAACGAGCCTGCCGATACAGAGCCATCCAGGCCAGCAGCAGCAAAGGCAGAGAGACGGGCAACGGACCGAGGCATGCCAGGCCCAGATAGAGGATGCCATCGCCCAGATACATGGGATGGCGGACCCAGCGGTACAAGCCGCCCCAAGCGAGCAGGCGGGCCGGTTGCCAAATTGTCTGATTTGCCCGGCGCAGCAAGCGATGATGATACAGCACGAGCAAGCCTCCGCCGACCGCGATGATTTGGGCCGGCAAGGTGGGTATGGACCAGCGGGGCCAGGGCCCTGCCGGGATCAACATGGCCAGGATCAGCGCGAAACCGCAGCCAACTTTGAGCCACCACCAACGCGTTCTTGATTGCATGCAACACACCGGCTTGGATTGATATTTGCCTAAGGGCTCGGAGCCAAATTGTTTCGCATCCCCCCCCTCAACAGGAAAGCGGTGCGAAACCTTATGAAACCATTGTTAGTAGAACCATTGTTAGTAGAACCATTGGCCAACCGATGGGATGCCGTTCCGCGAGCAGCGATACCTAGCTCTGTTGCTGCTCGGCCAAGTATAGCCAGGTATCGACCACTGTATCGGGATTAAGTGACAGACTGCTGATCCCTTGCTCGAGCAGCCAGTGGGCCAGCTCCGGATGGTCGGAGGGACCTTGCCCGCAAATGCCGACATACTTGTTCTGAGAACGGCAAGCGGTAATGGCGAATTCCAGCATGCGCAGCACGGCCGGATTGCGCTCGTCGAATGCCTTGGCGACCAGCGAGGAATCCCGATCGAGTCCCAGGGTCAGCTGAGTCATGTCGTTGGAGCCGATGGAAAAGCCATCGAAATAGTTCAAAAAGTCACCGGCCAGCACGGCATTGGAGGGCAGCTCGCACATCATGATCAGGCGCAGATCGTTCTTGCCGCGCTCGATGCCGTTATCGCGCAAGGCCGCGACTACCTCGGCGGCTTCATCGGTGGTGCGCACGAAGGGGATCATCAGTTCCACGTTGGTAAAGCCCATGTCGTCGCGCACCCGGCGCATCGCCTCGCATTCCCAGTCGAAGCAATCGCGGAAAGTGTCCGAAACATAACGGGACGCCCCCCGAAAGCCGATCATCGGGTTTTCTTCCTCGGGCTCAAACTGCGTGCCGCCAATCAGGTTGGCGTATTCATTGGACTTGAAATCCGACATGCGCACGATGACCGGCTGGGGCCAAAACGCAGCCGCCAAAGTAGAAACGCCCTCGGTAAGCTTGGCGATATAGAATTCCTTGGGGGTGTGATAGGCCTTGATCCGCTTGTCGATAGTAGCGCGCACGTCGGGCGCCATGCGCTCGAGATTCATCAGTGCTTTGGGGTGGATACCGATCATGTTGTTGATGATGAACTCCACGCGGGCCAGGCCGACCCCGGCGTTTGGGATGCTGGCAAAGCCGAAGGCCCGATCGGGGTTGCCGACGTTCATCATCAGCTTGACCGGGATGTCCGGCATGCTCTCCAGGGAATGCTGGGTATGCTCGAACGGCAGCCGTCCGGCATAGACGAAGCCGCTATCGCCCTCGGCGCAGGAGATCGTCACCTCACTGCCGTCCTCGAGGACCTCGGTCGCATCGCCGCAGCCCACCACTGCCGGGACCCCGAGTTCGCGGGCAATAATGGCCGCATGGCAGGTCCGCCCACCGCGATTGGTGACGATGGCCGCCGCTCGCTTCATCACCGGCTCCCAGTCCGGATCGGTCATATCAGCGACCAGCACGTCACCGGCCTCGACCTTGTCCATCTGGTCGATATGCGAGACCACCCGCACTTTACCCACGCCGATACGGCTGCCGATGGCTCGGCCTTCGGACAAGATAGTACCGCGTTCCTTGAGCAGATAGCGTTCGATTACATTACCGCCCTGGCTTTGTACCGTTTCGGGACGCGCCTGGACAATATAGAGATGGCCATCGACGCCGTCTTTGGCCCATTCGATGTCCATGGGGCGATCATAGTGCGCCTCGATGGCCACGGCCATGCGCGCCAGCTCTGCCACCTCGGCGTCGTTGATACAGAATAGATCGCGCTCTGCCTCGGGGACATCCACGGTTTTGACCGGATGCTCGCCGGCAGTGTCATAGATCATCTTGATGGCCTTGCTGCCGATACTGCGGCGCAGGACTGAGGGGCGACCAGCTGCCAGGGTCCCTTTGTGCACATAGAATTCATCGGGGTTGACTGCGCCCTGGACCACCATTTCGCCAAGGCCATAGGAGGCTGTGATAAAGACCGCCTCGCGAAAGCCCGATTCGGTATCCAGGGTAAACATGACGCCGGAAGCCGCGATATCCGAGCGCACCATTTTTTGTACCCCGGCCGATAGCGCGACTTGTTTGTGATCAAAGCCGCGATGGACGCGATAGGAGATGGCTCGATCGTTGAACAGGGAGGCGAATACCTCGTGGATCGCCTGTTTGACGTGCTCGTAACCGGAGACATTGAGGAAGGTTTCCTGCTGACCCGCAAACGAAGCGTCGGGCAAATCCTCGGCGGTTGCCGAGGACCGCACGGCCCAGGAGACAGCCTTGCCGTAGCGCGCTTGAAGCCGCTCATACGCAGCCGCGATAGCCGCCTCGAAGGCCGGTGGGAAGCGGGTATCCATTACCCATTGGCGGATTTGGGTGCCTGTGCGCGTGAGCGCGCCGACATCGTCGACATCCAGTGCAGATAAAGCGGCATCGATTCGATCGGCGAGGCCATCTGTGGCCAGAAACTCGCGATAGGCAAAGGCCGTGGTGGCAAAGCCACTCGGTACCACGACATTGCTGCCGGCAAGATTGGCGATCATTTCGCCTAAGGAGGCATTTTTGCCGCCGACCCGATCGACGTCGTTCATGCCCAGCTGATCTAAATCAATGACATACTCATTCATTTTGCTTCTTCGCCTCGATTAAACCCTTAGCGGGTGCTTGATGCATGTTGCAAGGTGACTGAATTCGCGTACGCTTGGGCCGTGTGTCCCCAATGAATAGGCTTAACTCGTGAAGCGTACATTGTTTTTGGTATCCGATCGTACCGGCATCACCGTCGAAACTCTGGTGCACAGCCTGGTCACCCAATTCAATGACCCGGTCGAACGGCGCATCACCTTGCCCTTCGTTGATAACTCAGCAAAGGTAAATGCCGCGGTGCAACAAATCAACCAGGTGGCGGCGGATGACGGCCTGGCACCAATCGTTTTTTCCAGCCTGATCAATGCGCAGCATCGCCAGCAGCTGAAGGAATGCGAGGGGGTGGTGTTCGATCTGCTCGAGACATTCCTGCAGCCGCTGTCGCAGGTGCTCGGTATGCCGCCCAAGGAAGAGGTGGGTTTGAGTCATGCGATGGGCGAGCCGACCACCTATGATGCCCGCGTCGAGGCGGTCAACTTTGCCCTCAATTACGATGATGGGGTGCGCTACCGCGATCTCGGCCGGGCCGACATTATCCTGCTCGGCGTTTCCCGCTCGGGCAAGACGCCGACCTGTCTGTATCTTGCCATGCATTACGGGGCCCTGGCGGCGAACTATCCGCTCACCGAGGAGGACTTTAAACGCAACGATATTCCCATGCCGGTACGCGAGCACGAAAACAAGCTTTTTGGCCTGACCATCACCCCGGAGCGCCTCCACAACATCCGTGAGGAACGCCGGCCCGGCTCAAAATACTCGGCTATAGGTGCCTGCCGCAAGGAACTTCAAGCCGCGGAGGCCCTGTTCAAGACCCACAACATCCCCTATCTCGACAGCACTTCGATCTCCATCGAAGAGATGGCCTCGGCGATCATGCACCGGGCCCGGATTCCACACCGAATATTCTAGCCGACAGGCGATGTGGTTCGCGCCCCGCCCCTGGCGGGCTATTGTGGGCCAATGGGATCGAGATTGCCGGCCCAGTCCTGGGACCAGAAATGACCGTCATGGTAGCAATGGACGGCATCATCAATGAGCAGAGCGCGGTCTTCTGTGGTAGACCTAGAAATGCCGCTTTGATCGCCGGCCCGAGTCGTCACCAGCGGTGCCAGCCGGTGTAATTGCGGCGGCACGGTACTCAAGTCAATGGCCAGCCGCAGCAGGCCGTGCTGGCTGAAATCGGCCCATTGCCAGGGCGGTTGGTTGTCATCAGCAGGCCTTAGCTGGCCATGAATACTGGCCCCGAAAGCGGCCCGATAACCGCTTTCGACGGGCCTGCCGGCAAAGGCCAGATGATTATGCAATACCGCCGCTGCCGAGCCGCGCTCACCGATCAGCAGGCGTTCGAGCGCTGCCGGTTGCTGGGGGTCGCTGACATCGAACAGCGCGACCTGCAGGCCCTGATACCAGGCACCACGGGCATCGCCGTCACCCTCAGCAGCCGGTTGGGCAGCCTTGCCGATCCCGAGCAACAGGTCCTCGCGCACGGGATGCAGGTAATCGGAAAAGCCTTCAATCTTGAGGGAGCCGGCAATGTAGGGATCAGCGGGATCACTGAGGTCGATCACATACAGCGGATCGATGGTGCGGAAGGTCACGACATAGAGGGTGTCGCCGACATAACGGCTGGCATAGAGCTGCTCACCGCGCAGCCCGATCACCTCGGGCCGCTGCTCGTTCGGCAGACTGGCAATGACGTCCAAATCGTCATTGGGGCCTGTATCCCGCAAAATGGTGACAAGAACCGGCGATGCCAAAGCTTCCTCGTCGGCGGTGCTGACCGCGCCGCCACTGGCATCGGTCACTGGCATGGGCTCGAACCATCCGAGCCTCTGCGGCGATTCGGTGACCACACGCAGATCATCACCCGCCTCGCTGAAGCGAAACGCCGCCTCGCGCGGGTTATCCGCCAAGGAGCCGGGGACCATGCCGCTGCCGTGATAGGTGATCGCCAGTGCGTCAAAGGCGAATTTATGCACCAGGGTGTGATGCCCGTAGGTGGCGCCAGCGATGTCGGCTTGTTCCTCAGGCAAAGGCCCGCCGCTGAAATCGGCCGCTGCCAGGTATAACGCCTGCGTGGAGCCGTACAGCGTGCTGGCCTCACCGGCATAACAGGTAGCTTGATGCGGATGCTCGGACTCGGCCAGAGCAATGGCGATCACTGCGATCATAGCACTGCTGCGCGGCTCGCTGGTGTCCTCGACAAAACAGCCCTCTACTTCCAGAGGCTGGTAATCTGCCTGCTCATGCCCACGATAGCCGGGCAGCCAGGCGCTGGCATCCGCTGAAGTGGCCGGCGCGTCCGGGTCATTGATGGGCGGGTAATAGCGGGTGATGAGATAGAGCGTATTCGCGACGACCCGGCTGTCGACCAGGCCGCCCTGGAAACTCAAACGCGCGCTCAGTAAGGGGCTCGCTGGGTCGCTGACATCGGCAAAGTAAACCTCGGTGATTTGCTCGCTCCAGTAGTTCGGTGCATACCAGTTCGTCCAGGGATCACGCACCTCGCTGCCCAGCATGATCAGCTCATCGTCATGAAGATACAGGCCGGCCAGATGCACGGCCCTCTGGCCTTCGCCCGGATCGAACCGGCCCAGATCGGTCAGGCTCGTGGCCGGTTCGCCGATGGCCATGATGCGGATCTGATCGCCCGGCGTTGTCTGCAAAGGGTCAGCCTCGGCGGCCGTTGCGCTGCCAGTGGTATCTTCGGGGCGGCTAGGTGATTCCGGTCCGCCAGACTCGCTGCCCCTGGCAATGGCAAAAATAGTTTGCCCATCGCTGCGCAGCAAATCGGCCTCGTCGACACCGGTTACCTGGACATTGACTTCCGAGCGTCCAGCGCCGTCGGGTGCCGCCGGCGCGGCAGCGTCTTCGCCCAGCTCCGGTGCGGCGCTCTCACCATTGCCGCGATCGACGTCAGTACCGCCCTGTTGCACTTGACGATGGCCCGCCAGCAGGTAGGGACCCAACTCGTCAAGCCCGGCAAAGCGCAGGCTGCTGCTGGTCTCGCCAGGAATAGGGTTGGCGGCGGGCTGATCACGGTGGTCGTCATCGCAGGCGAGGAGTCCGCATAGTAGGCACAGCAAAAGGCCCCAGCGGAACCAGCCCTGGCCGAGTGACCGGGTCCGGGCAAAAATAAGTGGCTCACGCATGGCTAACTCCTCAGGCTCGGTTAACTCCAAAGGTCGGTTTCAACCGACCCGCAGCCAACTTCGTAGGGTCGGTTTTAACCGACCC
>CAYFSA010000019.1:0-16102 GCA_964345605.1 uncultured Ectothiorhodospiraceae bacterium | reverse complement strand
AGGTCGGTTTCAACCGACCCGCAGCCAACTTCGTAGGGTCGGTTTTAACCGACCCGAAGCTAACTTCGTAGGGTCGGTTTTAACCGACCCAGGGCGCTGCGGTTAGACGCTGGCGGGGCGGGCTGAAGCCCGCCCTACATCTCTATAGCGCCATTTCCATATTTTGGCAAGACGATGCTATGGGGTATTCGAGGGAGTTGCCTGCCACTATTTATCCGCCTCCCTATCTCTTCGGGAGTAAGGTGTTATCCTGAGTTTATTGCTAGGGTTTAAGTGTATAAAGCGATTCTTACACAGGCCATCAACAGGGCGTGATCCGCCCGAAGGTAGTTCTCATGCAAGCACCCAAGCCCGAAGAACGCGTCGAATTAACCCTGGCCATCATGCATTTGCTGGACCGCTGGGGGATTGCCATGGCCGATCGCATTGGCCTGCTGGCTTTGCCGAGCAACAACAAGCCACGCAACATGCGGCGCTATCTGGAAGGCGAGCCGCTGCCGGACAAGGCCGAGGTCTGGGAGCGAGTGGGCCATCTGGTCGGTATCGCCGAGGCGCTGCATACGACTTATCCCCTGAATCAGCATATGGGAATCCTCTGGATGCAGCAGCCCAATCGACGGTTCGATAACCGCGCCCCGACTACGGCGATGGTCGAGGATGGCCTGGCCGGCATTCTGGCGGTGCGCGAGCACCTCGATTGCGCCTATGCTTGGCACCGCGACGAAGTGGGCCAAGCCGCCTGAGCTGCCAACGCAGTTATTGGTTGAAAATCACCGAGAAAAAACTGAAATAGGCCATCAGCACCAGGGCGATGACGATCACGAGCGGGAAGTTCTGGAAATTGAACATGGCACATGCCTCGTCTATGAAGATTTAACGGACGGCTTGAATCGACTCAGCCATTCTAGCGCTGCGTGTCGTCCTCGGCATCCTGAATTTGTCGAGTCGGGATTTTCGGGTCGTCATCGTCCAGCAAAATCCGATAGGCCGGGCCTTCCAAATCGTCATACTGGCCGCTTTGCACGCTCCAGATTAGGGCCAGGACGATAAGCGCCAAGCCCAGCAGGGCGATTGGAATAAGAAAGAACAGGATGTCCATCGTTATCCTCCTGTTGCAGCCGCAGGTTGCTCCGAGGCGGCACCGACCTGATGTGTGCCGAGCTCGCGCAGCCGCAAGGCATTGAGCACCACCAGTAACGAGCTGGCCGACATACCGATGGCCGCCAGCCACGGCGGTACATAGCCCAGGGCCGCGGCGGGCACGGCGAGCAGGTTGTAGCCCAGTGCCCAGGCCAGATTTTGGCGGATGACGAGCATGCTGCGGCGTGCAGTGGTGCTGGCCAGCGGCAGCTGGCGCAAATCGTCATGGAGTAGGACCATGTCCGCGCTGCCCTGGGCCAGCGGCGTGCCTTGGCCCATAGCTAGGGAGACATTGGCGCCGGCGAGCACCGGGGCGTCATTGACGCCGTCACCGACCATGGCGACGATACGGCCCTGCGCTTGTAATTGGCTCACATAAGCGAGCTTGTCTCCCGGCATCTGCTGCGCTCGAGCAGTGACAAGCGGTAACTGACCGGCGACCGCGTTCACCGCAGCCGTATGATCGCCACTGAGCAGATGCAGTCGCAAGCCTTGTTGATGCAGCTCCTGTAGTACGCTTTGTGCCTCGGCCCGGAGGCGATCGGCGAACACCAGCTGGGCGATGGGACCATGCTGATCGGCCAGCCAAACCATGGGACCCGCGGTTGTAGAACCCTCCGGTTCAGCGATCCGGCCGGCAAACAGGGAATTCACATACTGCCAGTTTCCCAAGCGATAATATTGGCCGGCGATACGGCCTTCAATGCCTTGGCCGGCAACCGTCTCGATTTGAGTCGCTTGCCAGTCAGTAGGGGGAGTGGCGCGCCGAATGGCTTCGGCAATGGCATGGGCCGAACCTTGCTCGAGCGCGGCAGCGATGGCCAGGATCGGCTGGCTTTGCCAAGCCCCGTCATGCCGATCCGGGTAAGGCGTCACGGCCGTTAGGTCGAGCTGACCCTGAGTCAGGGTGCCGGTTTTGTCGAACACCCAGTCCGTCGTCCGGGCTAGGGTCTCCAGGGCATGGCCGCGGGTGGTCAGCACCCCGGCCCGCGAGAGACTGCCAGTGGCCGCTGCCAGGGCAGCCGGGGTGGCGAGCGACAAAGCGCAGGGACAGGTCACCACCAGGACCGATAGGGTGATCCAGAAGGCATCGCCAGGCGCGCTGTACCACCAGGCCGTAAATACCCCTCCCGCCAACAGCAGAATCGCGGCAACGAAACGGCCGGCAATCCGGTCGGCCAGGCGAGCAATGTGGGGCCGTTCGTTTTGGGCACGTTCCAGCAAACGGACAATGCCTGCCAGCACGGTGTCCTCGCCAATACGCTGGATGGTCAAGGTCACAGGGTTTGCCACGTTGACGCTGCCGGCGATCAGCGCGTCTCCCGACTGTTTGTCACAGGGCAGGCTTTCACCCGTCAGCAGGGCCTCGTCGACGCTGCTCGTTCCCAAGACGATTTCGCCGTCTGCCGGTACGGTCTCACCCGGCCGAACCAAGACGCGGTCACCGGGCGCCAGCTCGCTGACGGGTACCGTTTCGAGCCGCTCGCCCTGCCAGCGCTGCGCCGTGGCGGGCAACAAATGCATCAGCCGGTCCAGGGCCTCGCCAGCCTTGTGGCGGGCCTGCATTTCCAGGAACCGGCCGACTAGCAGAAAGAACGTGAACATGGTCGCCGAATCGAAATAGACCTCGCCGGTGCCGGTCACGGTGGCCCAAACCGAGGCACTCAGCGCCGCCCCGATGGCCAGGGCGACCGGCACGTCCATGCCGAGCTGGCGCCGCCGCAAATCCCGCCAGGCCGCCGTGAAAAATGGCTGGGCTGCGAACAGCACGACCGGTGTGGCGATCAGCAGACTGACCCAGCGCAGCAATTGCTCGATGGTGGGCGCCATGCCGTGGAATGCCCCGGCGTACAGGGCCACGGCGAACATCATCACCTGGGTCATGCCGACCCCGGCCACGGCCAGCCGCAGTAAGCCCCGGCGCTGCTCGCGCTGGCGCAGATCGGCCTGGCGGCCGGGATCGAAGGGATAGGCTCGGTAGCCGATGGCGGTAATGGCCGCGAGGATATCGGAGAGTTTGATTCGCTCGGGGTCCCAGCGCACCTGGGCGCGCTGGGTGGCATAATTGACCTGAAAGGCCAGTACGCCGTCGAGGGCGCCGACATGGCGCTCGTTCAGCCAGACACAGGCAGCACAGACAATGCCCTCCAGGATCAGGGTCGCTTCGCGGGCGGTGGCGTCGACCGTGCGTACGAAGCTGCGCTGCAGGGTCGGGTGATCGTAAACCTCAAGCTCGCGCAGGGCTGCCGGGACCACCTCGTCGGGACGCAGGTTCTTGTCACTGCGCTGCCGGTAATATTCGTCTAGCCCGGCATTGACGATGGCCTGGGCCACTGCTTGGCAGCCTGGACAGCACATGGGCCGGGCCTGGCCGTCGATGTCGACCCGATAATGGCTGCCGCGCGGGACCGGCAGGCCGCAGTGATAGCATGTTGTGTCAGCAGGGGGAGCAGACATTGACTCACACAATGAGTGGTTGCAAACGCGCCGGCGCATCGAGTTGGGTAAAGGTGGACATGGCTGCAGCCTCTTGTGGGTGACGGCAACAAGGGGCAATGTATGAGTCATTTCATAAGTTTTCGCCATCCCCTTCCCCCCTTGAGGGGGGAGGGGGGCTGAACATTATTGACTCCGAGAACCGATGCAAACATTAATATAGGACCGTCGCCGATTTACACAGTGTATTGGGGAAAGCCGAATTGGCCAAGCTACTCGATGTTCAGCAGCTCGCGGTGACCTTCGCGCTTGGCACCACGCGCATACATGCTGTTGCCGGGATCGATTTCAGTGTCGCCCGGGGCGAGACTTTCTGCCTGGTGGGCGAGTCCGGCAGCGGTAAATCCGTCACCGCGCTGGCCCTGCTGGGCCTGTTGCCGGCGCACGGGGTGCACTGCACCGGTCAGGCCTGGTTTCAGAGGCGTGATGCCGACATCCCCGAGCACCGCATCGAATTGCTGGGTGCCAATCCTGTCCAGCGGCAACGGCTGCGCGGCGGGCGGCTGGCGATGATCTTCCAGGAGCCCATGACCTCCCTGAACCCGGTGCTGACCGTGGGCGAACAGCTCATCGAGGCCTTAGCCCTGCACCGCCCGGACTTACCGCCGGAACATTGGCGCCAGGCGGCTATACAAGCGTTGCATGACGTCCAACTGCCCCAGCCCGAGCAGCGTGTCGATGACTTCCCGCATCGGCTCTCCGGCGGCCAGCGCCAGCGGGTCATGATCGCCATGGCCATTGCCTGCCGGCCGGATTTGCTCATTGCCGACGAGCCCACCACCGCCCTGGATGTTACCGTGCAGGCCGAAATTCTGCGTTTGCTCGGCGAGCTGCAGCGGCAAATCGACATGGGGATTGTGCTGATTACCCATGATTTCGGGGTGGTTGCGCAAGTGGCCGATCGGGTCGCGGTCATGCGGGATGGGCGGATTGTCGAGCAGGCCGATAAAACATCGATATTGTATCAACCCGGGGTTGCTTATACCCGGCAATTACTGGCAGCGCTGCCGGAAAACCTGACGCCGCCGAGCCGAGGACCGATCGCCGCGGCGCCTGAGCCCTTGTTGAGGGTGACGGAGCTGGCTGTGCATTTCCCGGTGCGCAAGGGATTTTTGCGGCGGACGGTCGACCGGATCAAGGCCGTGGATGGGGTTGATCTCGCTATCCAGCGGGGGCAGGTGCTGGCTTTAGTGGGTGAGTCGGGCTGCGGTAAAACCACCCTGGGCCGCGCCATTCTGCGCCTGCTCAAACCCAGTGCCGGGCGGATTCGCTTCGCTGGCCAGGACCTGCAAAACCTGTCCAATACGGCCTTGCGGCCGGTACGCAAGCGCTTGCAGGTCGCGTTCCAGGACCCCGCCTCGGCCCTCAATCCCCGCCTGCGAGTGGTCACGGCCCTGCTGGAACCGTTACGGGTGCATGGCCTGGGGGAGGATGATCAGGCCCGACTGGCCCGCGCCCGGCACAGTCTGGAGCAAGTTCAGTTGAGCGCCGATTACCTGTGGCGCTATCCCCATGAGCTCTCTGGCGGTCAGCGCCAACGCATCGGTATCGCTCGCGCTTTGGTGCTGGAGCCGGATTTGTTGGTTTGTGACGAGATTACCAGTGCCCTGGATGTCTCCATACAGGCACAAATTTTGACATTACTGCTGGATTTGCAGCGCCAAACCGGGCTTACCATGCTGTTTATAACCCACGACATCGGTGTCGTCGAATACGTGAGTGACGAGACAGCAGTCATGTACAACGGCCGCATCGTCGAGCGTGGCCCGACCGACCGGGTCTGCCGCCAGCCCCAGGCGGCCTATACGCAAAAGTTGTTGGCCGCGGTGCCGCGGGTCATGCAATAAAGATTGCGCATGTCACTTAAGCCTTGTCTTCGGCAAGCCGGCGGTAGCGATACCTTGTTGGGTCGGCGCCGGTGTTAGTCTTTGGTTTTCGGCAAAGCGGCCGGCTGCCCATCATCCGGCTCGCTTGCCTGAACCTCGCAATGCAGCCGGCCGTTCGCCAGTCTCACCCAAATGGCTTCGCCAGGCTGCACTTGGGTGCTGTCGCTGATAATCTGGTAACTCTGCGCCCGGGTGGCAATGGCATAACCCCGCTCCAAGGTGGCGAGCGGGCTGACTTGCTGCAGACCCCGTGCGAGGTTTTGCCAGTGCTCACGGGCCTGTCGACAACGCCCTTGTAGCGCTTGCCGTAAGCGCCGTTCCAAGTCCGCCAAGCGGGTTTTGTGCTGGCTTAACCGCTGCTGGGGGTGATGGTGCCGCAAGCGTAAATGGAGGTGCTCAAAGCGCGCCTGCTGCTGGGCAACATGGCGCTGACCGGCGCGCTGCAGGCGCTGCGTGAGTTCATCGAGGCGCTGTGCTTGGCGCTCGAGCTGCCGGCTCGGGTGTTGGCGGCTAAGTCGCCTATGCAGATGCTGTAGCTGGTTGTGCAAGCCTGTTAAGCGTTGCTGGATAAGCTGCACAAGCCGGGCGGCGAGCGCTTGTTGCTGTTGCTGCAGTGTCTCGCGTTCGGGCGTAACCGCTGCCGCAGCGACAGACGGTGTGGGTGCGCGCCAGTCGGCGACCAAATCGGCGATGGTGAGGTCAACTTCATGGCCGATTCCCGTCACGATGGGAATACTGCAGTCAGCGATGGCATAGGCGACGGACTCGTCATTGAATGGCCAAAGATCCTCGAGCGAACCGCCGCCCCGCGCCACTATCAGGACATCGCAGTCATGGCGCTGATCGGCTTTGTTGATGGCCGTGGCGATTGCCGGCGCCGCCTGCTTCCCCTGGACCGGCACGGGATAAAGCAGCACCGGCAGGGCCGGGAAACGGCGTTCCAGAACTTGCAGAATATCGCGGATCGCGGCGCCGGTTGGCGAGGTGATTATGCCCAGGCGCCTGGGGAAGCCGGGCAGCGCTTGTTTGCGCTCCTGAGCAAATAAGCCGGCCGCGGCCAGGCGTGCGCTCAGGGCCTCGAAGGCTTGCCGCAAGGCGCCATCGCCGGCCAATTGCAATTGTTCAACGATGAGCTGGTAGTCGCCGCGCGGCTGATAAAGACTAATACGTGCCCGAACGATGATCTGCTCGCCATCTTGAGGGGGATGGCTGATCGACCGATTGCGCCCGCGGAACATGGCACAACGGACCTGGGCTTGACTATCCTTGAGGGTGAAGTACCAATGCCCCGAGGCGGGGCGGGCGAAATTTGACACTTCGCCGCTGACCCAAATGGACGGAAATTGAATTTCGAGCAGGCCATTGACCTGGGCATTGAGCTCGCTGACAGTCAAGATTGGTTGGGTTTGGGCGTCGCTGTCGATGGGTAAGTCGTTCATGGGGGTGTCTTTGCGGCGTCAGGCTTGATTGAGGCAGCCGGCAAACTTATGCGGCTAGGATTCGCTGGCATAGGGCTTGATTGTACCGGAGGACGGGGCCAGGCACGATGGTGGTGTGCACCATGGGCTATTCCAACCATGCTGGTAGGTATGCGGAGCGATTAACATGACAAAACGCGTGGCGAAGTTGGTTTTCTTGGTTGTGGCCATCCTGGCCGGGGTCGTGCTGTGGCAGAAGACGCAATTGGAATTATTGGCGCTCAGCCGCATCGATCCCGTGCCGCATACCGAGGCACTGGTCGACGACGGCCAATATGCCGAAGCCGCCGAATATTTGGCGTTCTTTATGAACTATGATTATGTCCGCAGCGATCCGGCGGCGCAGCGCTTGCGCGAAGAAATCGCCCAAGTGCGGGGCAGCACGGAATACCGGGCACAGAAAATCGGAGAAGGCCTGCTTGAGGGCAGAAGCGACGAATCCTTGGGCCAAATTGCAGGCGTGGTGACCGATTTCTTCGTGATCGGCGATATCCGCGATCTGACCTGGCAGGCCTTGAATTGGAGTCGGGGCGAGGACGTCGATGAAGTCGTGGCGGCGCTGTCGGCGATCGGGCTCGCGGCCACCGGGGCGCAAGTGCTGTCGGCGGGTACGGCGAGTCCCGTCAAGGGGGGTGTTGCGTTGCTCAAGCTGGCTAAGAAAATGGGGAAACTGCCGGCTTGGTTGGGGCGTTATGTCGTCAATGCGGCCCAGTCAGTCAAGCGCACGCGCGATCTTAAAGGCGTTTCCGGTGTTTTCGTGGATGTTTCCAAGCTGGCCCGGCATGCCGGGATGAAGAACGGCTTGCATTTGCTTGACCAAACCAAGAATGCCAGCTCATTGAAGCGTATGGCCGCTTTCAGCGCCGTGTTCGGGAACAACAGCGCCATGGTCCATCGGTTGGGCGGCGCTGCGGCTTTGCAGGCCAGCAAGCGTGCCGATACCCTCGGCCCCAAAGCCATCCAACAAGCCAGCACCTATGGGCCGGATGGCGTGCGCGCCCTGAATAAAGCCGGCAAGGCGAGGTTCATTAAATATACCAGCCGGGCCGGCAAGGTGGCCTACAAGGGTGATTTGACTCAAGTGCTTACGCGCTTGTTGGCCGGTTTGCCGAATTGGGCATTGGTGCTAATGATGGCCTTAGGAGCGCTGTTGGCGCTGCCGCGTTCGGTGAGACGCTTGCTGGTCCGGCGTCGGCGCCCTGCTCGGCAGTCGATAAAGGAGGCTGAAGTGGCTGCAGATGCAACGCCGGCCAGTTAAAGCCGGACCTTGGGTAGGAGCCAATTTATTTGACTTGCCGCTTTGTATGGGAGCGATTTCAATCAACTCCCAACTTCTGTAGGGTCGATTTTAATCGACCCCCAATGCTGGTTTGGCGAGGACGGCTTACACCGGCCCAATAGTGCAAACGCCCTCTGCGCAGCGCCGCTTTAATCGCCACCGGGCGAAAGGGCGGTACAAGGCCTGCAACAGATGGAAGATGCCCGGCAGGGACGCTATCGGCGCCAGCCAATGCCAGTAAGGCAGCTCCCGCCAGATCACGATAAATCCCGGCACGCCCGTCTGTATCTGGCCTGCGCTGTCACGCACATGGAGTTCGGCCTGGGCCGCTTGAGCGGCGATGCCATACCGCTCCGGCAATTGCGGTTCGGCGTGGATGTCATACCAGCGCACCCGAGCCCGGCGATCGAGCTTGCGATAGTGGTTGACTTCTCGAGCACACATTGGGCAGCCGCCGTCGTAAAACATGATTGGGCGGTTGTCTTCGTGATTCGGCGGGGTTACTGAGTTTGGTGTCATCGTCATACCAGACTATGCCTTAGGTTGTGCCCCGGGCTGACTGCCATGCCCGAGGCTATTTGAAAAGATTAGCGAATCAGGCAGCAGCAGCGGTCGCGGTTTGCAGCGGGGGATAAAGCTCGGCGATCCGTTCGCGCCGATAAGCAAAAATTTTCTCGACATCCTGTTGCACTTTCCAGCCTGCGACTAAATGACCCAAGCCATGCGCCGGCATGCGGTAGCGCACCTGATCACGCATTAGCGTGCCGCCGCCCAGGGGCTCGAAGCGATGGGTATGATGCCAGGTCTGGTACGGCCCTTTGATCTGGGTATCAACGAACTGCGCCGGCGGCTCGAAGGCTTCAATCAGGGATTGCCAGCGGATCGGCAGGCCATGCAGCTTCAGCTTGTAGTTGATATGGGTACCCGGGCCGATTTGCTCGGTATCCATGCCGAGGACTTGAAACTTCAGCCAAGGCGGCGTGATGGCCTCGAGATTCTTGGCGTCCTCGAAAAACGGGAACAATGCCTCTCGCGAGCGCGGGATGTATTGCTCGAAGACCTTGACCTGCTCGAAGGGCCGTACTGGCGGTACCGCCGCTTCCAGCGCTTGCGGCAGAGCGGGGTAGTGCCATTCAAAGCCGGCCTCGATCAAGCGCTTGGGGATAACGCGCGTGCTGGCGAGCAGGAAAGTCGACATCTCGCCCAACCCGACTTTCAAGACAGGAGCCGGCACTTTGGGCAGCTGCCAGGTACGGTAATGTTTGGCGAGCAGGCGCGACAGGGTTTGGTTGGTTTCCGGGGCTGGGCTGGTGGCGTTGTAGACGCCGCTGGCTTCGGCATTGCTCAATCCCCACAGGAACATGCGCACCAGGTCATGGCGATGGACCCAGCTCATCCACTGCTTGCCGGAACCGAGCGCGGCGCCGTAACCATCGCGAAACGGCGGCGCCATTTTTTCCAGGGCGCCATCGCCCAGATCCAATACCACACCGATCCGAAAGGCAGCGATACGCGGAACATCGGCGGCAAACAGCTCGCGCTCCCAGGCGATACATAATTTCGCCAGGAAGTCGTCGCCGGCATTGCTGGTTTCGTCAACCGTTTCCATGCCCCGATCGCCGTAAAAGCCGATGGCCGATGCGCCGAGTAATATCTTGACGGCGCTGCCCGGCAGAGACTGCACCAGATGTCGGGTGCCCAACTCCCGCGAGTTCCAAATCCGCTCCTTGTGATCGGCGGTCCAGCGCTTGCCCGCAATGGATTCACCCGCCAGGTGAATGACCGCTTCCACGCCTTCCAAAGCAGCGGTGGGGACGGGCTCACGCTCGCTATCCCAGGCGAACACATTGCAGGGAAAGGGCAGCCGACTCGGGTCGGGCCGCCGCATCAAGGCATTAACCGTATGGCCGGCGCGCACTAGCTCGATCCCGAGTTGGCGGCCGACAAATCCGCTGGCTCCAGTGAGTAAAACTTTCATCTGATTCGCTCCTGAAAAGTCGATGTAAGACAGCCCATTGATCCAAACGGGCCGATATAACTGCTCAAATTCGATTCGTTCCAATGAGCTAGGTTCCAAAGCACTCGATGGATATCCATCTGGAAACCATTCACCTCACTGTGACAATGGCCGAACATGATTGTCCCGGTCAAATATTCACGGTCAAATATTGACAGTTGAGGGTGTACCGAAGTCACGCTTGGCATGGCTGCTGGTCTGGCTGCGCTGCGGGCTGCAAATGCCGCATAATAACCGTGCTGTTACATGCAATCGCGTAAGTCTATAGAGGAAAGCGCATGAATTCCTGGTATATGGTCACATTGGTCGGGGCGGATCGGCCCGGCATCGTGGCCCGCGTGACGCGGGCCCTGTTTGATGCGGATTGTAATTTGGGTGAGGCCTCCATGGTGCGGCTTGGCGGGAATTTTACCATCATGTTGATGGTGCAGCCGGCCGCCTCGGGGCAGCGCAATATCGAGTCGATACTGGCGCCGGTTGCCGAAAACTGGGCTTTGCACCTGCACGTCGATGCAGTTGAAGGCCTGCCGGCTGAAGCGATACCCGTGGCGGAACCGGATTATCGAATCACGGTGTATGGTGCCGATCGGCCGGGTATTGTGGCCCAGGTGACCGAGGTGCTCGCTGCGCTCGATTTCAATATCCTGGATCTGGAGAGCGATGTCGCGGAAGGCCGCGAGGCAACCGTCTATTTGCTCCATATCCAGGGGCAGTGCGATGCCGATGAGGCGAGCCTGCAGGCGGCCCTGGAGGGTGTCCGGCGCCAGGGCGTGGAGGTCGCCATCGGTGCCGTGCAGACGCTGGTCGGCTAACCATGGCGATATTGGATATTCTTACCTATCCGGATGAGCGGTTGAAACAGGTCAGCGAACCGGTTGAGCATTTTGATGCTGCGCTGCACCGCTTCATCGCTGATCTTGAAGAGACCCGCCAAGCCGGGCCCGCTGCCGTAGGTATCGCTGCGCCCCAGGTTGGCCGCTTGCAGCGCATCGTGATTGTCGATTGCCGTCAAACGCGTAAACCCGTGCCCAACCATGGCTATCTCATCCTAATCAATCCAGAAATCGCTTCCTGGGAGGGCTATGAAGTCGGTCGCGAAGGCTGTTTGTCGGTGCCTGATTACACCGGCAATGTTATCCGCGCCCAACGCATCGAGCTTACCGCCCAGGATCCGGCGGGCCAGCCCCTGCAATTTGAGATGACGGGCTTCGAGGCGCGGGCGGTGCAGCATGAGATGGATCATCTCGACGGTTTACTGTTTGTCGATCGGGTGGTCAGCCGGCGTACGGATATTTTCCCGCGTAAGCAATACAAATAAGACCGGAATTGTCTAAAAATGCTCGCGGGCGTGAAATACGATACTGCCGATCGGCGCGGTTCCCGGCGCTGTTTGCAGGCGGATGCGGCTGCCTTGGGCCAGGCCGATCTCGAGCCGTAGGCAGTATTGCAGAGGCAGTCCTAAAATATGGGCGAGCAGCACCCGCATGACGCCACCGTGGCTTATGACCAGCCAATGTGAGCCCGGCTGCAGGCTTGGCAACAGGGCCTGCCAGGCCGCGATCACGCGCGCTTGTAAGGCTTGCAAGGGTTCGGCCTGTGGTGGCGTAAACTGGGTCGGGTCTTGCCAATAAGCCGCGATCTGCTCGGGCACGGACTGCCATAAATCGTTGACTGTCAAACCTTCCCAAGCGCCGAAATTGATTTCTTGCCAGCGGGGCTCGATGTGCAGCGGCAAGTCATGTTGGCTGGCCAGCTCACGGGCAAAGTCAGCGCAGCGCCGCAAGGGCGAGGTGACGATGCCTTGCCAGGAGGGCGCCGCGCCGATCGCCGCAGTCATTTGGGCCCAGCCTGTCTCGCTAAGTGGGTCATCGAGACGCCCGCGAAAGCGCTGCCCACCGACCGGCTCGCCATGGCGCAGCAGATCGACCAGTGGGGCGGCTCGCGCATGTTCGGAGGCGACGCTGTGATCAGTGCTCATGCGCTATTCGGCCCGGCAACGGCCGCCTCGGCGAATGTTGCCATCTGGTTATGTAGGGCACAGGCGCTTTGCAGCAGGGGGACCGCGATGGCGGCACCGCTGCCTTCGCCGAGGCGCATGCCCAAATCCAGCAAAGGATGGGCTTCGAGCGCGGTGAGTACCCGTTGATGGCCCGGCTCGGCGGAGGTGTGGGCGAATAGCAGCCACGGGCGTAGTGCAGGGGCAAGGCGGCTTGCCGCCAAAGCGGCTACACTGCTGATAAAGCCGTCGATCAGCACCGGCAGACCGTGTTCGGCGGCGGCAATATAAGCCTCGGTCATGGCTGCGATTTCCAGACCTCCCAGCGTCTGTAAAGCTGTGGCCGGGGCGTTGGGATGATAACCGTGGCGAGTCAGGGCGCGCTCGATCACGGTGGCTTTATGGGCCACGCCGGTGGCATCCAAGCCGGTGCCGGGGCCGACCAACTCGGTCGGGGCCGCATTCAGCAGGGAGCAGGCGAGGGCGGCGGCGGCCGTGGTGTTGCCGATGCCCATCTCGCCAGCGATGAACAGCTCCCTACCCGCGGCGGCCGCATGGTGTGTGACCTGCCGCCCGGCTGCCCGCGCTTCCTGACACTGCGCCTCGGTCATGGCTGGGGCCTCACAGAAATTCGCGGTGCCCGGCATGATGGCAAGCTGTTGGACACCGGGGAGTGCTTCATGCGGGTTCAACGTGCCTAGATTAACGACTTGGAGGTGGGCGTTGAGCTGCTTGGCCAGCACACTCATAGCCGCGCCGCCAGTGGCGAAATTGCGGATCATGGCGACCGTGACCGACTGGGGGAACGCCGAAACGCCCTCTGCAACGACACCATGATCGGCAGCGAAGATCACCATATGAATGTGGTCGACCGCAGGCCGCTCACGGCCTTGCAGGCTTGCGAGTAGAATGGCGAGGTCTTCCAGGCGTCCCAGCGCGCCCGCTGGTTTGGTCAGTTGGGCTTGGCGGTCCTGGGCGGCTTGGGCAAACAGTTGTTGAGGCTCAGAAATAACAGGATGGGCACTAGGCGGCATGTTTCTTTCCGATTAAGTGATAAGGTACAAGGTTTATTCCCAGCGAAACAGGCTGGCTGCGATTGCCAGGAACACGACCGTCATGCCGACGAGGGTGACAAGCTGGGGCATGACGGCCAGCCAGCCGGCACCATCGAGCATCACAGCGCGGGCGGCGTCAACAATGTGGGTCAAGGGCAGGATAAGCGCAATCTTTTGGACCAGTTCATTGGTGCCTTCCAGGGAAAACCATACCCCCGACAGAAACATCATGGACCAGGCCTGCAGATTGAGAAAGCCGTCGGCCACTTCCTCGTTGCGCAGACGGGCAGAGATGATCAGGCCCAGCGCGATCATGCAAAAGGCCCCAAGCGTGAACACACCGGCTAATAAGCCATGTGACCCGTGCATGTGAAAATCGATAAACAAGGAGATGCCGGCATAGACCAGCGCCGTGACCGCCATGACCACCAGCAGCCGCGACAGGATCTGGGCGACCAGAAATTCCACCGGCGACAGCGGCGTGGCCTTCAGGCGTCGCAGCACCCCATTTTTGCGGTAGCGCACGATGATGTAACCGACCCCGTAGAGGCAGCTGAACATCATGTTCATGCCCAGCATGCCGGGGATCAGCCAGTCGACATAAGCGACTGCCTCGCCTGATACTGGCATGGCCTGGAGGGGCGGCTGATCGGCATGGGCGCTGCCGATCAGCACGCGCTCCAGGAAATAGCCTTGTGGGGATTCGGTGTTGATCCAATAGCGCTGCGCAGAGCCGGTCAGGTCCAGGAGCATGTCCAGGCGATGCCGCTCGACCTTGGTGATGGCGCTGTCCAATCGCTCGACCGGGATGAATTGGATATAGTCGAGCGCCAGAAAGGCCAAATCGCTTTGCTCGGGCTCGCCATGGACACCGACCTTGTAAACATCCCGCGGCCCGCCGGACAGGGCGAAGGCGAAGCCCAGGACGATGAGAAAGGGCATGGCGATGTTCCAGAACAAGGCCGCGCGATCGCGATAGAACTCTTTGTTGCGGGCGCCGACCACGGCCAGAATGCGATGGAGTGTCGCGGCGTTAAGCACGTAGCTGCTCTCCAGTGAGGGCGATGAATAAATCTTCCAAATTGGGCTGGCGTATCTGCAGGCGCTGCAGCGCTACCCCGGCCGCCAGCAAATGCGCCAGGGTGGCGTTGACATCATGGGTCAGCACTTCGGCGTAGCCGGTATTGGCGGCATAATCCAGGGCGAGCTGGCCAAGTTGGGGCTCGATGTCCTCCAGGGGCAAGCGCACCACCGATTCGCTGAAATGCTCGCGCAGCAAACCATCCGGCGTGCCGGCCGCGATGATCTGGCCATGATCCATGATCGCCAGGCGATCGCAGAGGGTGTAGGCTTCTTCCATGTAATGCGTGGTCAGAATGACTGTCTTGCCGCGGGCCTTGATGCCGTCGACCAGCTGCCAGAAATTGCGCCGGGCTTGAGGATCCAAGCCGGTGGTCGGCTCGTCCAAAAACACCAGCCGCGGATCGTTGATCAAGGCCAGCCCCAGCAGGACTCGCTGGCGCTGACCGCCGGAAAGTTTGCGGGTATCGCGACTGAGCAAATCGTCCAGGCTGCACAGCTCGATGACCTCGGCCAGGGGCATGGGGTTGCGATATAACGCGGCGAATAAGCGCAGGGTTTCACCCACGGTGATAAATTCCTGCAGGGCGGTGCGCTGGAACAGAATGCCAGCTTCCTGGCGGAAGCGCTCGCCTAGCGGTTCGCCCAGGTATAACACCGTACCGGCGCTCGGTTGGGTAATCCCTTCCATGATCTCCACCGTGGTGGTCTTGCCGGCGCCGTTCGGGCCCAGCAGCCCGAAGCACTCGCCCGCCATGACGGCGAATTCGACCCCCCCGACTGCGGTTACGCCGCGCGGATAATGCTTGCTGAGGTTTTTTACTTCGATAATAGGCGTCACAATAGGTTATCCGCTAATTCATTCCTGCCGACCTCAATCTAGGACTATGACTGAACAAACCCCGCAACCGACCGAACATCGCCTCAAGCTCCGCAATACCCGGCTCGATGACTATGCCGACATTCAGGAGATCATGGAGCTGGTCTATCCCAACATGGGCGGCTCCTGGACCCGTCGGGAATTCGCCTCCCAGGTATCCCGTTTTCCCGATGGTCAAATCTGCATCGAGGACAACGGCAAGGTGGTGGCGGCGGCGATTTCCCTGATCGTGGACTATTCTCGCTACGGGGACCGTCATAATTACCAGCAGATCACCGGTAACGGCTACCTAACCACTCATGATCCGTCCGGCGACACCCTCTATGGGGTCGATATCTTTGTTCATCCCGATTATCGCGGCCTGCGGCTGGGCCGGCGCCTGTACGATGCCCGCAAGGAGCTGTGCGAGAACCTCAACCTGCGCGCCATTGTCGCGGGCGGCCGGATTCCAGGGTACAAACATTACCGCGACCAAATGTCGCCGCGCACGTATGTGGAAAAGGTCAAGAGCGGCGAGCTGCATGATCCGGTATTGTCCTTCCAGCTCGCCAACGACTTCCATGTGCGCAAGATCATCACCGATTACATGCCGAGTGATTCGGAATCGCACGCCTTCGCAACATTACTGGAGTGGCTGAATATCTATTACGAGGAAAAGACCCAGCTCATCGGCCGCACCAAACCGGTGGTTCGCGTTGGGGCCGTACAATGGCAGATGCGCAGTATGCGGACAACCGAGGACCTGTTGCAACAGGTGGAGTTCTTTGTCGATGCTGTCTCCGGCTATCAGGCCGA
>CAYFSA010000018.1:29643-33698 GCA_964345605.1 uncultured Ectothiorhodospiraceae bacterium | reverse complement strand
CAGTGCTTCGATGGGGTGGCATTACACGACCTGATGGAACGGTCCAGACGAGGAGCGATCCGATGAAGGTCAGAATCCGTGATACCCAGGCGCTGCGCGCGATCACTCCCGCCGCGCTCATCGCCTACGCGCGCAGTGAAGGTTGGGAGCGCCTGGAAGGTTATGGGTCACACGCGGATGTCTATGCCCATCCTGACCGGCCCGAGCTGATCATCCCCCGCACTGATGCCTTGGCTGATTATGCCTCTGTGGTCGCAGAGCTGATTGCGATTCTGGGAGAAACCAGCGACCGGGATGAGTTTGCGGTATATCGCGATCTGCTCGGTGCCGATCGCGATGTTATTCGGGTTCGCGCTGCCGGTGATGCGAACGATGGCTCCGTTCCTTTGGTAGACGCAGAGGGCCTAGTGACGCATACGCGCGAGATGCTGCTGGCGGCGGCCTGCGCGGCTTCTACTCCGCGAGCGCTGTATCGCGCTGGCGCAAATCGCGAGGCCAACGAGTACTTGCAGCGAGTGCGCCTGGGTCAGACAGAGCAGGGCAGTTTTGTGGTCAAGCTGTTGGCCCCGGTGCCGCCGTTGTTACAGCAGTCGCTCGATCCTTCCTGGGCGCCCTTTGAGGATGAACCTTATGAACGCAAGGTCACACGCCGCTTAATGGAAGCGCTGACCGCCTGCAACAAAGCAGCGGAACAAGCGACGACAGACGGTATGTCGGCATTTCAGCGTGTGGTGCGCTTAGGCGTGAGCGCAAATCTGTGCGAAGCAGTCTCAAGTCTGATCCAGCATGCCCATCAGCTCGAGGTTGGCGTGACCTGGGCACGCACCCGCCCAGGGGCGCAAATTCAGCAGCGCGTGCGTTTCCAGCTAAGCATGGCCGAGGTCTTGGGCGAAGCCGCACGCAACTTTCGCGCCCAACACTCGCGAGCAGACATGGAATTGTTCGGGCCTGTTTATAGTCTCCGGCGTGAGCCTAAGGACATAGCGGGTCAGATTTGGATAAGAGCCTTAATCGACGGCAAGATCCAGGCGGTCCAAACCACATTGAGTGAAGACAGCTACAGCTTGGCGGTTCAGGCTCACGAGCAGCAATTGCCGGTCCTCATCCGGGGGGATCTGGAGCGCGTCGGGCAACGTTGGCAGCTCACGGACGCCGAACTGGTGAGTATCGGCACGGCCGAGGACGAAAACGCTAGCGACAACGGCAACGAGAGTGCCCACGCCGTTCCTCATTGAGGCTGACTTCGAACATGCCCTGTTCGGCGAACGGCAAGCACGAGCCCCAAACGTCGCTGAAACTGGAGTCTCAGAAAAGTGGCGCGCTCATTTTGATAGGGCCTCTTAAAATTGTGACTCGCAAGATATTGGCCCTGCCCCGCTAGCGCACCGAGTTGCCTAACCGGGCCTGTCTGGGGCATGCTTGCTGGCCATTTCGCCGACAACGCTAAGGGCTTAAACCATGTCTGCCTCGCCAACACTGTTCGCGTCTATCGAGAATGGCTTGTCCACGGCTTCCGCCATTATCTGGGGACCGGTAACCCTCGTCTTGCTGCTCGGAGTCGGGATTTACTTGACCGTAGGTCTGCGCTTCATGCCCTGGCGCCGGCTCGGCCGCGCCTTCGGGATGCTGTGGCGAGGGCGAGACAGCACGACCGAAGCCGGCGACATCTCTTCCTTTCAAGCGCTGATGACCGCCCTGTCCGCGACCATCGGCACCGGCAATATCGCCGGGGTCGCCACGGCCATCGCCATCGGCGGGCCGGGCGCGGTGTTCTGGATGTGGCTGACGGCCTTGTTCGGCATGGCCACCAAATATGCCGAGGCCGTGTTGGCGGTGCGTTACCGCGAGGTCGACGCCCTCGGCCATTATGTTGGCGGGCCGATGTATTACATCAAGGGCGGGCTCGGCCCGCGCTGGGCCTGGCTGGGCTCGCTGTTCGCCTTGTTCGCCATGGTCGCGGCCTTCGGTATCGGCAACACCGTGCAGGCAAATTCAGTCGCCGACGCGGTCGAGAGTGTCCTGCACGTGCCCGTATGGGTTTCGGGGCTGGTGCTGGCCCTGCTGACCGGGATTGTCGTCATCGGCGGCATCCGCCGCATCGCCGAGGTGGCCGAGCGCCTGGTTCCCTTCATGGCAGCGGTCTACATAGCCGGCGCCCTGATCATCATTATCAGCAATGCCGGCGCGGTTCCAGGTGCCTTGGCGACGATTGTCAGCGATGCCTTCACCGGTACCGCCGCGGCAGGCGGTTTCGCGGGCGCAAGCATCTGGCTGGTACTGCGCATGGGCGTGGCCCGCGGGGTCTTCTCCAATGAAGCGGGCCTCGGCAGCGCGCCGATCGCCCATGCGGCGGCCCGCACCAACAGTCCGGTACGCCAGGGCATGATCGGCATGCTCGGCACCTTTATCGACACCCTGATCGTTTGCACCCTGACCGCTTTGGTCATTGTCATGTCAGGCCTGTGGACCGCCACCGACGGCGAGGGTATGCAGTACACCGGAGCGGCTCTCTCGGCCGCTGCGTTCGATGCGGGTTTGACGGGGATCGGCGGCTTCATTGTCAGCTTCGGCCTGATCGTGTTTGCTTTCACCACGATTCTGGGCTGGAGTTATTACGGTGAGCGCTGCGCCGAGTATTTATTCGGGGTCAAGGCCATCGTGCCCTATCGGATTCTCTGGGTGATTGCCCTGCCCGTCGGCGCCATCGGCAATCTCGGCCTGATCTGGCTGTTGGCCGATGTCCTTAACGGCCTGATGGCCATCCCCAATTTGATCGCGCTGGCACTCTTATCACCGGTCGTCTTCGGCCTCACGCGCCAGACCTTGCAAAGCAACAGTGAGAAAACGTCTGCATCATGACCACCACAGCCCTCGAACCGCCCGCCGATCTCGATACCCAGGTGCAGCGCGCGTTAGCGGAAGATCTCGGCACCGGTGATCTGACCGCCAGTTTGATCGCTGCCGAAGCTGTTGGCCGTGGCCGGATCATCGCGCGTCAGCCGGCCGTGGTATGCGGTACGGCCTGGGTCGAAGCCGTGTTCCGGCAGGTCGCAGCCGACATCGCCAGCAGTTGGACCTGCCAGGATGGCGACCGGGTCTGCGCCGATACCGTGCTGTGCCACCTCGAGGGGCCGGCCCGCGGGATTCTGACCGGCGAGCGGACAGCACTGAATTTTCTGCAAACCCTATCGGCGACTGCGACGCGCACGCGGCAGTTTGTCGACGCCAGCGCCGGGACCAGCGCGCGTATCCTGGATACCCGCAAAACCCTGCCTGGCCTGCGCACGGCGCAAAAGTACGCGGTCGCCTGCGGCGGCGGCTACAATCACCGCCTGGGCCTGTTCGACGGCATTTTGATCAAGGAAAATCACATCCGCAGCGCCGGCTCGATCACTGCGGCCGTCACCGCCGCGCATAGTCGTTATCCTGACGTTCCCATCGAGGTCGAGACCGAGAACCTAGAGGAACTGCAAGAGGCCCTGGCAACCCCTGCCGTGCGTATCATGCTGGACAATTACAGCCTGGCGGCGCTGCGTCGGGCGGTCGAGCTCACCGCCGGCCGCTGTGCACTGGAAGCCTCGGGCAATGTCAGCCTGGAAAATGTCCACGCCATCGCGGCGACCGGCGTGGACTTTATCTCCATCGGTAGCCTCACCAAGGACATTACGGCCGTTGATCTGTCCTTGCAATTAACGCTTGCTTAAGCCTTGACATCGATATGCTGGCCCACAGGCGAGGTCGGATCGGGCGTTGCTGCCTCGCCACCGGTCTGGGACGCGGGGGCGACGCTGTTGAGCAACTGCGTAGCGGTTTGCTCCTGGCTATCCAAAGCCGTTTTCAGCATCTTGGTCGAGGCCGAATACTGTTGGGCACTCAGTTCCTGCTGCAGGCCCATGCCGGCAGACACTTCCATCGGATTCTCCTCAAAATGAATTTGCTTCACATCTAGCAACCGCTGCCGCACTGACGCTTTGGCCGCGCGCACAAACTGCTGCTCTTAGGTTAGCGGCAAGCACCTCGGATAACTTAATGATCACATCCCAGATGATCACATC
>CAYFSA010000018.1:2570-29543 GCA_964345605.1 uncultured Ectothiorhodospiraceae bacterium | reverse complement strand
ATCACATCCCACGCGCGTGGCAACATCAGGCATAATACCTAAGCTTACCAGCGCCCCTCATTCATGCCGCGAGACATGCTTATGCAATCGGGCTTATCCTTTGCGCAATGGCAGAGCGCCTGCGAAACGCTCGAGCCAACCGCCACGGTCAACCAGGTTTGGCCTTTATTCGAGCAAGGCCTGGCATTTATAGGCGAGCACCCGCCGCCAGCCGAGATCGGCAACCAAGCACAGCACCATCTCAGCATTCTGACCATTCAGCACCTCTTGCCTGCTGCCCACCACGATGTGGCGCCGTTCCTGAATGCGCTCGACCGGGTGCTGCAAGAACTGGAACAACGCTATCAGCAGCTCGCCGAATCCCGGCCGGCTATCCAGGATCTGTTTGGCTTGCGCGCCCAGGTCAATGTCCTCGAACCCCTGGTCTACACACTCGACAACCGCCCCTGGCATCCCCTCACCGCCCTGCTCGCCCATATCGATGAACTGGCGTTCCAATGTCGAGATGCCAGTCCCGCAACCCATGAACAAATCGTGGCCTTGCGCTTGAAAACCCTGCGCCAGCAGGGCCGACATCTGATTGCCAGCCTGCGTCAAGCTCCGGCAGGCCAATCGCCGGATTCAATCAAGGGAACCTGGGCCTTTTACCACGAGGGCCTGGATTTATTGCTCGATCTGCACCGCTACGGCACGGCGCAGGCCTCCTCGGTCCAGATGGATACCGAGCTGGAGACGCTCTCGGCTGCGCTGCGCGAGGCCTTGACCCAAACCGCCCAGCAGCTCGCCCAGCTCATCCCTGAGCAACGGCAGCGCTGGCTGGAGCAAACCGCCAGCGAAATCAGTGATCAGGTCGCGGAGGTGCTCAGTAAAAGTGAGGACTGGCCGCGGCCCACGGCGGTATTTGCCCGCCGCACCCTGCGCGATGATCTGGACGCCCTGCTCGCCAGCATTGCCGAGCAAGGCCTGTCAGTCCCCAAGCGGCTGCGCCGGCTGCGCCGGAATCTGCATGTCGGCTGGGTCGAGCAAACCGTAATGCAGCGGCTGGAGGCTCGTTATTCGCCGCGCTCCATCCGCCGCCTGGACCGCTTCGTGCTGGTCGCTATCCTGGGCGTGCTGGCTTTGCTGGTGATCGAATGGACCACACCGCTCAGTCAAACCTGGCGCTGGTCGCTGGCCTGGATCGACACCATCATCTGCGGGGTATTCGTGCTGGATTTCGGCCTGCGCATCCAGGCTGCCCCGGATCGGCCGAATTATTTCCGCCGCCACTGGCTGACCGATCTGCTGCCCGCCATTCCCTTTGGCATCATTTCCTTGGGACTGGATTCCCTAGCAACGGCCCAGCACACCTCGGCTATCCGCGCCTTGCGCCTGCCTGCCCTGATCGCCCGGAACTCACGCCCGCTGGTCCGTGTGCTGCGCATTGTGTTATTCCTGGTGCGCGGTCTGGACCGCATGGTGCGCCATTACAGCTGGCTACTCAATCGCGATATCGTGTTCTTTTCCCCCTCCCCGCCGCGGGATATGCGCAGCGAGCTGCTGCATCGCCTCGATGTCCTCGGCCATCGGCTGCGCCAGGACATGCACGAGTTCACCACGCAAAACGACGATGAAACTATCTGGACAACCGATCTAGCTTACAGTGAGCAGCGCCTGGCATTATTGACACAATGGAATCATCATTTGCCGGACCAGCATCGCTGGAGCAGCGGTGTCACCCAGGCCGGCCATAATCGCGCCATCCGGGTCGAGGAAGTCATCAACGCCCTAACCAACACCGACCAGGAAGCGATCGAGGTCAATCTCGGCGCGGAGTTCCCCCGGCAGGTCGCAAATCTCTCGCGTGTCGCTAGCCTGCCGCCGCTGCGTTGGCTGCCGGTATTCGGCGAAGCCGCTAAGGCCCGTCACCAAGCCCAGGATCTTCTCGAGCAGGCCACCCAATTCGCCCGCAATCTCGGCCGCCGCTTGCAAGCCCTGAATGATTACCTGCTGATGCTCGCCGACCTGCACGGCATTATCACCCCCACCCAAATGGTCGACCGCGTAGGCGGTATGATGGTCAGCGCGATGCGGCGCCATGCCAAACGCTTTCTGATCTTGGGGGTGCTGTTCACTGTCTTTACCTTGCTGGTCGAGATCATTCAGGTGTCCTGGCTGGAAGCGACCTCGAGCTGGCTGCGTGAACACTTGGGATTGCCGATTATTCTCATCGGCGTCATCGCTTTCTTGTTCGTCCAGCTCGGCAACTGGCTGCAGCGCATTGCCTCAACGGCCAACGCCTTCTCGATCCGTGCGGCCGAGGCGCAGTTTCTGCCCTTACTGAATCAAATCAAGGAAGAACGCCGGGATCGCGATCATAGTGAGCTGCAGCAACGCATTCTCGCCCCGGAAATCCGTATCGGCGGAACCACGCCGCCAGCAGAACCCACGGCGACCGATTTCGCCACCGCCGCCAAACGCAGTTTCGCGCATCATCAAGCCAGCGCTTTTGGGCTGGCCGATCGCCTCATCCTGCTGTACCAGGACTATCTGGACGGTGCTCCGCTGCACGCCAGCTCGCGCACCAGTACCCGGCAGTTACTCAGCAATTTCACCCTGCAGGATCTCATGCAGCGGGTCATGCGCCTGAGCAAGCGCGAGCAAAAGCAGCTGCAGCGCTTGCGACTCGATCAAACCGAGGGCATCAGCGGCCCTGGCCTGTGGTTCAACTTCATTACCCAGGCCCTCGCGCAACGTGTCGGCGCTCTGGTCGAAGATTACAATCGCAATGTCTTACCCCTGACCGAACAGGCCACCCTGCCGCCCGAGCATCCCCGGCAACAGTTCTTCAAGCGCTGGCTACAGCGCAAACAAGGCAACACGCCGGAAGCGGCAGCCGTGCCCGATCCGAACACCGGCTATGCCACCACGGCCTTCACCGCCCTGGATTTCATCACGCTCAATGCCGAGCGCCAGGCCAACCTGGCAGAGCAATTCGGCCCGGACGTCATCCAGCACCTCCAGCCCGACCGTAAGCGCCTGATCCGCGAAGTCTTCGGCACCCTGCCCTATTACAACCGGCCGCCTTCGGAGCGGTCGCTCAATCTGTATCGACTGTATTGGCGTTTTCTCGGCAACGGCCGTCTGTTCCTGCTGCCGTTCACCCTGCTGGCATTGGCGGCCATCGGGATCGCCAAGCTGCTCGGCTGGTTCTACCGCATGGTCAGACAGCTCCTGGAGCCGGAATTTCAGCCGCAGGCCCTGCGCGAGGACGAATTCGCCGAATTTGCGGTGGCCCTGCGCAAACTGCTGCGCATGCGCAAACCCGTCCTGCTGGCTGCCTGCCGACTGCGGGCGCGGGTCGATATCGAATACTTAGGGCTGGCTCTGCCAGGCGCGGCCGCCTGCACGGTGCGCGACCATCATCTGTATGCCGACCTCTCGCTGGTCAAGGCTTCATTGAGCGAACGGGATCCTTTCTACATCCTGGAAGCCCAGCAAACCCTGGCCCGCGATCGCCTGGCCCGCTATTTGGAATCTCGTGAGCTGCTCGATGAACAGCTGCAAACCTACCTCCGCCAGCAGCATCCGCATCTGAGCGAGTACCCGCTGCGCGCCCTGCGCGCCCTGACCATGGCCCATGCCGTCAACTACGACGACTTGAACGACCGGATCGAAGCGAGCCTCGAGCTGCCCGAATGCGTGGCGAGCCTCGGCCAACTGGCAGCAACCCGCTCGCTGGCGCAACGCTTGCTGCACGAACCGTTCAACGCCCTGGCACTGCGAGCCAAGCATGCCCTGGCACGGCGCCTGTGGCCAGCTTATCGGCGTGACTGGACCGCTTTCGAGCGCTGGTGGTCCAAAACCCACGCCATCTGGAGCGGCCGTCTGCAAATCGAGCCCGACCTGCTTTACCATCGTCTCAAACGGGGCTGGCGCCGGAATCATCCCGACTTTCGCCGGCTCGTGCGGATTGCCAGCAAGGTGCCGGCCGGCAATCTCGACGGCGCCATCGAGGCAACCTTTGCGGCTGTCCTGGCGAGCGAGAATACCTGGAGCGAGCAGCTTGTGACCCTGCGCACGATCCAGACGCTGACCACCCTGGATCTGGTATTGGAAAAGGAGCTGGTCTGGGCGCTGGGCGAATACACCGAACGCGAATGAGCGCTACGGCAAGCCACCCACTCGCCCAGCCCCTGGCAACGGCCTGCACAGAGGTATAAGCCATTGTTTTTGAGTATCTCGGCCAAGGCGGTCGCCTGCTTGTGCAACCCCTCGATTCAAGTTTGCCCGGGCCAAAGACGCCAATATCGACTAACCCGTATCGCTTTCAATCCACCGCAATGACGGCACCAAACGAGGCACAGCCATGCTAGCGACGCGCGATGTTCCCGCCCCTGTCGAAGCCCTTTATGCCGAAGCCAAAGAGTTGGGCGCCACGTTGTATAACCAATGGTTACCAGCGCTGGGCAAGGTCGAGCGCCTGTCGGCCAATACCGATGTGCTAACTTATATCCATAGCCCCCAGGTCATATATATTCTGGAAGGCTATCTGCATTTGACCCAGGCCGATAAAGCGGTGCGCCTGTATTCCGACCAGGACTTCCTCCTGGTCGACACGGCCATGACCGAATTCCGCTTGGCCAGCGAATTCGCCTGCGAAATCAACTTTTTCGCGCTGCCCACCTTCCTTGAGCATTTGGCCGGCCATCCCCCCGCCCAATTGCTCTGGAACAAGCTGCAAACCCTCCAGCAGGCGGTCAATCTGGGTTTGGTGGCCGCCAACCTGACCACCCTGCCCGAAGATGACTTCGAGTTCCGCCAATTCAAACCGGGTGAGCGCATCCTGCAAGAGGGCGATGATTCCACGGCCATTTATGAACTCATCACCGGCAGGGCCGATGTCCGCCGCGGCACGGCCTCGGTCGGGCAAATCCAGGCCGGCGAGTTGTTTGGTGAAATGAGTTTCTTTGCCGAAAGCCAGCGCATGGCCTCGGTGTTCGCAGTCGATCCCTGCCTGGTGCGGATCGTCAAGCGCGAGCATTTCAGCGCCCTCATGCAAAACAACCCCAATCTTGCCCTGGCCATCGCCCGTACCCTGGCCAACCGCATTGGCCAGCTCAACGAACAGGTCGCTCACCTAGGCGCCTGAGCAACGTCGTAGGTCGGCTTAGCGCAGCGTAACCCGACTTAATCGACCGCGGCCATAGTTAGGTCGTTGGAGTGAGACATTAGCCGGGTGTTGCCTAAATCCACGGCTTGGTCGGCAGGGCCTCAAGCACCACCACACTATGGGCCTGCACATTACAGCGCTGGCCGTCGAGCGGCTCGCGCTGCTCGAGGGCCGGGGCATCGTCGGGCGCTATCCGCGCGGTGTCCAGCGTGCGATACCAATGCAGCTCGGGCAATTCCGGCAGGGGCAGTTCCTCGGGGAGGTCGCTCATATTCAGAATAACATGCAGAGGCGGCTCCTGTGGGGTTTCGTTACCGCGCGTGAACACCAGCAGGCGGGCGGTGGGGTCATCCCACAGCGGCTCATGCAAGCGCCGGCCATGCCAGGTCACATCGGGCAGCTCGCCGTGCTTGGCCCGCCCACTCAGAAAACGTTCCCGCATCAAACAGGGATGGCGCTTGCGCAGGGCGATCAGACTGCGGGTGAAACGCAGCATATCGGCGTTGCTCCGGGCTTGCTCCCAATCCAGCCAGCCCAGCTCGTTATCCTGGCAGTAGACATTATTATTGCCGTACTGGGTATCCAGGAATTCGTCACCGGCCCGCACCATCGGCACGCCGATACTGAGCATCAGGATAGCGAGCAAATTCTTGGCCTGGCGGCGCCGCAATAACAGAATGTTGCCATCGTTGGTCTCGCCCTCCTTGCCGCAATTCCAGCTCCAGTTATCGTCGGCGCCGTCGCGGTTCTGCTCGCCGTTGGCCTCATTATGCTTGCGGTTGTAGCTGACCAGATCCCATAGCGTGAAGCCGTCATGGCAGGTCACGAAGTTGATGCTGTTGATGGGCAGCCGGCCGTGCGGCACGTACATATCGCTGCTGCCGCTCAAGCGGGTCGCCATCTCGCCGATCAGCCCCGGCTCGCCGCGCACGAAGCGGCGCACGATATCGCGATAGCGGCCGTTCCATTCCGACCAGCGCAGCCCCGGAAAATCCCCGACCTGATACAGCCCGCCGGCATCCCAGGCCTCGGCGATCAGCGGCTTGCGGGCCAGCACATCGGAGAGCTCGATACTCCAGAGCACCGGCGGATGGCGCATCGGCTCGCCGTCCTCCCCGCGCGCCAGGACACTGGCCAGGTCGAAGCGAAAACCGTCGACGTGCATCTCCCGCACCCAGTATTCCAGCACCTGCAGGATGAACCGGGAGACCAGCGGATGGTTGCAGTTAAGGGCATTGCCGCAACCGGAATAATTACGGTATTGCCCGGGGCTGTCCGGCTCCAGGTGATAGAAGATGTCGTTGGCCATGCCCTTGAAATGAATGGTCGGCCCCAGGCCGTCACCTTCCGCGGTATGATTGAGCACCACGTCGAGGATCACCCCGATGCCGGCTCGGTGCATGGCCTTGACCATGTCACGGAACTCGCGCCGGTGGGCACAGGGATCAGGCGAGACGCAGTAGCCCGGATGCGTGCACATGAAGCTGTGCGAGGAATAGCCCCAGAAATTCTTGAGCCCCAGGTTGCGGGCGCCGGGCGGGATATCCTGGTCATCGAAGGCCATCACCGGCATCAGCTCGACATGGGTGATGCCCAGCTCCTGCAGATACGGGATCTTCTCCTGCAGCCCCGCAAAGCTGCCGGGGTTGGTCACGTTGGCGCTGGGATGGCGGGTGAAGCCGCCGACATGGACCTCATAAATGATCGTCTCGCCGGCATTGGTCATTAACGGCTGATCGCCCTCCCAGTCATAGTCGTCATCGGCGACCACCACTGCGCGCATCGCGGTCGGGCCGTTATCCCCCGGCGCCGACGCCCGCCAGCGATCCCAGCGCCGGGTATAGACCGCCTTGGCCCAGGGATCGAGCAGGTGCTTATCCGGGTCAAAACGCAGACTCGGTTCCTCGCTGGGATCCGGCCCATGCAGCCGCCAGATGTAATACATCCCGCCGGGCAGCCCCACCACGTACACATGCCAGGAAAAGAACGTGCAATGGGCCTCCGAATCCAAACGGATGACTTGCAGGGGTTCTTGGCTATCGCCACTGGCATAGAGCCATAATTCGACGTGCGTGGCGTGGCGGCTGAAAATCGAGAAGTTAACACCTTCGGCGTCCAGTGTTGCGCCATGGGGATAGCGAAACCCGGGCTTGATGGGATAGGTCATCGGCACACTTTAAATTTAAGGATTGAGTTGGCGATCGGCAAAACCGGGCGGCTCCAGGCGGCCCTGCCAATGCCGGCGAAGACGCTTTGCATGGCTACCCTGTTTCATTAAGATAAAGTAACATCTTGCTGCATTGCACAAAATCTGGCAAAAATCAATTTTCCATCTTTACTTCGAGGCGAGCCCAGCTTATGTCAACTCTCGCACAGCATCATCGCTTCGCGCGCATTGCCGGTCCGGTCGTGACCATCATCATGGATGGTGTAGGTCATAGTCCGCAAGAGATCGGCAATGCCGTGCGCCAAGCCTATACGCCCACCCTCGACCGGCTCTGGGAGCGTTACCCCAATACCCTGCTGAAAGCGCATGGCAAAGCGGTCGGCATGCCCAGTGACAGCGACATGGGTAACTCCGAGGTCGGCCACAACGCCATCGGCTCCGGCCAAGTGTACGCCCAAGGAGCGGCCTTGGTGAACCGGGCCATCAGTGACGGCAGCCTGACTGCAGGCGAGGGCTGGCAGGCCATCGTCGGCAATTGCCTGGAGCATGGCAGCACTTTGCACTTCATCGGCCTGTTCTCCGACGGCAATGTCCATTCCCATCTCGATCATCTCGATGCCCTGATCGGCCTGGCCAAGCAGACCGGCATCCGCCGGGTACGGGTGCATGCCCTGCTCGATGGCCGCGACGTCGGCGAGACCTCGGCGCTCGATTATCTCGAGCCGGCCGAGCAGCGCTATGCCGAGCTGAGCCAGGACGATTTCGATGTCCGCATCGCCAGCGGCGGCGGCCGTATGCAAATCACCATGGACCGCTACGAGTCCAACTGGGACATGGTCGCCGTCGGCTGGCGCACCCATGTCCATGGCGAGGGCGAGGCCTTCCCCAGTGCCAGCGCCGCCGTCAAGGCCCTGCGCGAGCGCCATCCCGGCGTGATCGACCAGGATTTGCCGCCGTTCGTGGTCAGCGCCGACAGCACGCCCGTCGGGCCCATCGAGGATGGCGACAGCGTGGTCTTCTTCAATTTTCGCGGTGACCGGGCCATCGAAATCTCGCGGGCCTTCGAGGAAGACGAATTCACCATGTTCGACCGCGGCCGCCGGCCCCGCGTGGTGTTCGCCGGCATGCTGGAATACGACGGCGATCTGCATATCCCCACGCGTTACCTGGTGCCGCCGCCGCGGATCACCAACTGCATGGGCGAATACCTCGCGGCCACCGGCGTGGCTCAGCTCGCCCTCGCCGAGACCCAGAAATACGGCCATGTTACCTATTTCTGGAACGGCAACCGCAGCGGCAAATTCGACCCCGAGCTCGAGGAACACATCGAAATCCCCTCCGACCGCGTGCCGTTCGAGCAGCGCCCCTGGATGAAAGCCGCCGAAGTTACCGACGCCCTGATCGAGCGGCTGCGCAGCAACGCCTACCGCAGCGTGCGGGTCAACTATGCCAATGGCGACATGGTCGGCCATACCGGGCATTTAGCGGCCACCCGCATCGCCATCGAGGCGGTCGATCTGGCCTTAGGGCGCCTGCTGCCGGTCATCGATCAGCTCGGTGGCGTCGCTCTGATCACGGCCGATCACGGCAACGCCGAGGCCATGCTGGATATCGATAAGCGCACCGGCGAGCCGAAGGTCAGCGCCGCGGGTCAACTGGTGAAAAAAACCAGCCATACCCTCAATCCGGTGCCGTTCATCCTGTACGACAACCAGAGTCAGGGCCATCTGCAGCTCAAGTCCGGCGAGTTCGGCATCAGCCATATCGCCGCGACCATGGTCGAGCTGCTCGGCTACGAACCGCCGGATTGCTGGCAGGAAAGCCTGCTGACGCTCGCCTGAGCGAAGTCGGCGGGCCCCTTTAACCCTTGGTTTGAGTTTTATTGTAAACGGGACGCAGTATGGCGGAATACGCCCTCATTCTAGTCAGCACGGTGTTGGTCAACAATTTCGTTTTAGTGAAATTTCTCGGCCTGTGCCCGTTCATGGGCGTGTCCAAAAAGCTGGAGACGGCCATGGGCATGGGCCTGGCGACCACCTTTGTGCTCACCCTGTCATCGGTATGCAGTTATGCCGTCAATGCCTATCTGCTGCAGCCATTGGGCCTGGAGTACCTGCGCACCATCAGTTTCATCCTGGTGATCGCGGCGGTCGTGCAGTTCACCGAGGCCGTAGTGCAGAAAACCAGTCCAGTGCTGTACAACGTGCTCGGTATTTTCCTGCCGCTGATCACGTCAAATTGCGCCGTGCTCGGCGTCGCCCTGCTCAACGTGCAGGCCGATCACGGCCTGGTGGCCTCGGCGCTGTACGGTTTCGGCGCCGCGCTCGGCTTTTCCCTGGTGCTGACCCTGTTCGCCGCGATTCGCGAGCGTGTGACCGTGGCCGATGTGCCGGTACCGTTCCAGGGCAGCGCCATTGCCATGATCACCGCCGGCCTGATGTCCCTGGCCTTCATGGGCTTTACCGGTCTGGTCAAGTTATAAAGGAGGATTGCCAATGTTTGACGCCATTTTCGCGGTCAGCGGCCTCGCTGGCTTCTTCGGCTTACTTTTAGGATACACCGCAATTCGCTTTCGCGTCGAAGGCGATCCGGTGGTCGACCAAATCGACGAGATATTACCACAAACTCAATGCGGGCAATGTAGCTATCCCGGCTGCCGCCCGTATGCCGAGGCCATCGCCGCCGGCGAGGCCGATATCAATTATTGCCCCCCTGGCGGCGAGGCCGTGATCCGCTCGCTGGCCGATTTGCTAGGCCGGGATTTCAAACCTCTCGACGGCGACGAGGGTGAAGACAAACCCAAGCAGGTCGCGATCATCGATGAGCAAACCTGCATCGGTTGCACCAAATGCGTGCAGTGCTGTCCGGTCGACGCCATCATCGGCGCCGCCAAGCATGTGCATACCGTGGTCGAATGCGAATGCACCGGTTGCGAGCTGTGCGTGACGCCTTGCCCGGTAGACTGCATCAGCCTGCGGCCCGTGCCTGAGGACATCGGCTGCTGGCGCTGGCCTTACCCGGATACCCGTTATCTGCACATCCCCGAGGAAATCCGCGAAGTCGCTTAGAGGTTTCACTATGTTCAATGTATCGAGTTATGAACCCGAGGCCAAACGCTGGTCTTTTCACGGAGGCCTGGAGCTGCCCGATAACAAAACGCTCACCCACGCCGAGCCGATTCAGCCGGCTCTCATTCCGCCCGTACTGGTGCAGCCGCTGCAGCAGCATATCGGCGAGGCCGGCGATGTCCTGATCGCCCCCGGCGATACCGTCGCCAAGGGCCAGGTCATCGCCCGGGCGCATAACTATGTCAGCGCCCCGGTGCACGCCAGCAGTTCGGGCACAGTCATCGCCGTGGAAGCCCGCCCGGTCCCCCACCCGTCCGGCCTGGCGGCCCTGTGCGTGGTGATCGAGACCGACGGCGAGGATCGCTGGACCGAGGAACGGCTCGAACCGATTCCCGACTACACCTTGATCGACCGTGCCGATATCCGCGCCCGGGTGCGCGAGGCCGGCATCGTCGGCCAGGGCGGCGCGGCCTTCCCGGCGGCGGTCAAGCTCAATCCACGCCCTGAGCAGCCGATCGACACCGTGGTGCTCAACGCCGCGGAATGCGAACCCTACATTACCTGCGACGACCGCCTCATGCAGGAACGCCCCGGCCAGGTCATCGAGGGGCTGCGCATTATCCGCCATTTGCTCGGCAACCCGGAGCGCTGCCTGATCGGCATCGAGGACAACAAACCCCAGGCTTACCGGGCCCTGCGCGATTACCTCGCCGGCCTCGACGAAACCCATATCCGGATCGTCCAGGTGCCCAGCCGCTATCCAACCGGCGGCGAGAAGCAGCTCATCAAGGTGCTCACCGGCCGCGAAGTCCCGAGTCAGCGCCTGCCCGCCGATGTCGGCGTGGTCTGCCACAACGTCGGCACCGCCGCCGCCATTTATCGCGCGGTCATCCTGGGCGAACCGCTGATCGAGCGGATCGTGACTGTCACCGGCCACGGCGTCAACCAGCCCTGCAATCTGGCGGTACGCATGGGCACCCCCTTAAACGCGCTGATCGAGCGTGCCGGCGGCTATAACGAACAGGCCCACCGCCTCATCTTGGGCGGGCCGATGATGGGCTTTGCCGCCAGCGCCGACGATATCCCGCTGGTCAAGGCGACCAACTGCCTGCTGGTGGCAACGCAAGACGAGGTCAACCAACCCCGGCCGGCCATGCCCTGCATCCGCTGCGGCGAATGCGTCAAGGTCTGCCCGAGCAATCTGCTGCCGCAGCAGCTCTATTGGCATGCCCGCGCCAAGGATTTGGATCGGGTGCAGCAATTCAACCTGTTCGATTGCATCGAATGCGGCTGCTGCGCGTATGTCTGCCCGGCCAATATTCCGTTAGTGCAGTATTTCCGCTTCGCCAAGACCGAGCTGTGGGCCCAGGAGCGCGACAAGGCCAAGGCCGATCATGCCCGCCGGCGCTATGAGCTGCGCCAGACCCGCAAACAGCGCGAAGAAGAAGTCAAGGCGGCGCGCCTGGCGCAGAAAAAGGCGGCTATCAATAAACCGGCGGAGCAACAGCAAAAAAGCGCGGAAATCAACGACGCCCTGGCGCGGGTCAAGGCCAAACAGGCCGAGTCGTCGCCAGCGGCCGACAAGCAGACGGAAAGCGAGCATGCCTGAGTTTAGCCGCTTGGCCTGTCAGCATTATTCATTCGACCTCTTGCTAACCTAGGATCGGTTTCGTGCGTTTCAAAACCATTACCTCGCCGCATGCCCAACGCGGCAACAATGTTGGGTTCGTCATGCGTCAGGTGTTATACGCCCTGGTGCCGGGCACCCTGGCCCTGTTCTGGGTATTCGGCTGGGGCGTACTCGTACAGCTCGGACTGGCCATCGCCGTGGCCCTGCTGGCCGAAGCCGCCATGCTGCTGGCCCGGGGCCGACCGGTCGGCCAGCATCTGGGCGATTACAGCGCCGTGGTCACCGCCTGGCTGTTCGCCTTGTGCATCCCGACCCTGGCACCCTGGTGGCTCACCACCTTAGGGATCGGCTTTGCCATCGTGGTAGCCAAGCATCTGTACGGCGGCATCGGCTACAATCCGTTCAATCCCGCCATGATCGGCTATGTCGCTCTACTGATCTCGTTCCCGACCCACATGACGAGCTGGCTGGCGCCGAATGTCCTGGCCGAGGCCCAGCCGAGCCTCTCGGAGACCCTGCGCATTATTTTCACCGGCCAGCTCCCCGCAGGCTTGTCCTGGGACAGCCTGACCATGGCTACCCCGCTCGATCATGTCAAAACCCAGCTCGGGCTCAATCACACCCTTGGTGAAATTCGCGACAGCTCGCCGCTGTTCGGCTTCTTCGGCGGGCGCGGCTGGGAGCTGGTGACCGCCGGCTTTACCCTCGGCGGCCTGTGGCTGCTCGGCCGGCAGATTATCGCCTGGCAGATCCCGGCCGGGATGCTCGGTGCCCTGATGGTCATCAGCACCCTGTTCATGCTGATCGATCCGGATAGCTACCCCGGCCCCGGTTTTCAGCTGTTCACCGGCGCGGCCATTTTTGGCGCCTTTTTCATCGCGACCGATCCGGTCTCGGCCAGCACCACGCCGCTAGGCCGCTTCCTGTTCGGGGCCGGCATCGGCCTGCTGATCTATGTCATCCGCAGTTGGGGCGGTTACCCGGACGGGGTCGCTTTCGCCGTGCTGTTAATGAACATGGCCGCGCCAACCATCGATTATTTCACCAAGCCGCGGGTGTTCGGCACGCAGGGCGGAGGGCATTAAGGCCATGCTGCGCCATCTGCTTGCTTCCACGATTTTATTGACGCTGTTCGGCATTAGCGGCGCCGGCCTGGTCGCCTTCGTGCACAGCACCACCGACGAGCGGATCGCGGCCAACGAACGTCAGGCCCTGCTCGCTCAGCTCAACACGATTGTCCCGGCAGACCAGTATGACAATGACCTGGCCACCGACACGCTGACCCTGGATGCCTCTGCCCTCGGTCAGCAGCCAGTCACCGTTTACCGGGCCCGCCGCGACGGCGAGCCGGTCGCCGCCATCTTCAATCTGGCCGCCGCAGGCTATGCCGGGCCGATTGACATGCTGGTGGGCATTCGGACCTCGGGCGAGCTCGCCGGGGTGCGCGTGGTCAGCCACACCGAAACCCCGGGTCTTGGCGATCTCATCGAAGCCGAGCGCGCCGACTGGATCCTGCAGTTCGAAGGCCTGTCGCTGGGCAATCCGCCCGCCGAACAATGGGGCGTCAAGCGTGATGGCGGCGAATTCGACCAATTCACCGGCGCCACCATCACCCCGCGCGCCGTGGTCGGTGCCATCAAGCAGGCCCTGCTATATTTCCGCGATCATCGTCAGGCCCTGTTCGCCCAACAAGCCACCGACAATACCGAGGAAAGCGCCACATGAGCACGCCCAGTTATCAACGCATCGCCATCGACGGCCTGTGGACCAATAACGCCGGCCTGGTGCAGCTACTCGGCCTGTGTCCGTTGCTCGCCGTCACCGGCACGGTGGTCAACGGCCTGGGGCTGGGGCTGGCGACCACCCTGACCTTGGTCGTCTCCAATCTGCTGGTCTCGAGCACCCGCCATATAGTCCGCCCCGAGGTGCGGATCCCGGTATTCGTGCTGATCATTGCCTCGACCGTGACCGCGATCGAGCTGGCCATGAATGCCTATTTTTATGAGCTGTTCCAAATCTTAGGGATTTTTATTCCTCTAATCGTCACCAATTGCACCATTATCGGCCGCGCTGAGGCCTTCGCCTCGCGCAATGACGTCAAGCATGCCCTGGCCGACGGTTTGAGCATGGGGCTTGGCTTCACCGGCGTGCTCGTCGCCCTGGGCGCCCTGCGCGAAGCCCTGGGCCACGGCACCCTGTTCGCCCAGGCCCATCTGATGCTCGGCGACTGGGCCCAAAGCCTGAAGATTCAGGTGCTGCCCGAAGACGCCGGCGTGCTGCTGGTGATCCTGCCGCCCGGGGCCTTTTTGGGTATGGGCCTTTTGATCGCCATCAAAAACGCCATCGATGCCCAGCACAAACGCCGCGCCCAAGCCGCCAAGCCCAAGCTGACCGGGGCACAAGCGGCGGCGTAAGGCAATATAGCGCGATGTTGGCGAGCAGAGCGGCCTGGCCTTCCTTGCCAGGCCGCCAATCCCCCCTAAACAGCTTGTAATATAGGCAGACCTGACGCTGGCTCTTGCATTCATTCAAGCGAATTCACATACTAACGATTTAATGATGCGCTGCCTTGGTTGCAGCATTATCAACCGATGAGGTGCGCCATGTTTTTAACTATGCTCAAAGGTAAACTGCATCGAGCTGCGGTGACGCTCGTGGAAAAGGACTATGAAGGCTCCTGCGCCATCGATGAAACCTTGCTCGAACTGGCGGGGATCCGCGAATACGAGCAGATTCAGATATATAATGTCACCAATGGCGAGCGCCTGACCACGTATGCCATCCGGGCCAAAGCGGGCAGCGGCGTGATCTCTATGAATGGGGCTGCAGCGCATAAAGCGGCAGTTGGCGACCGCGTTATCATCTGTGCCTATACGCAGATCGAGGAAGCCAAGCTGCCCCAGTTCAAGCCCAAACTGGTATATTTGAACGCCCATAATGACGTGCAGGGCACAGCCGACACCATTCCCTTACAAGCCGCTTAGTCTGCTAAGCCGGCTTGCGCTAACGGCGGGGATGTCCATGGTGTTTCAGCGGCCCCGCCACCTGCAATCCTACGGCCGGCGGTGTGGCCAGTATTCCCTCGGTGACAGATTGACCGGCATGATCTCTTCTGGCTCGCCAATTCCCCGCGTCAGCCGCGCAACTTCGGGTTGCCGGG
Source organism: uncultured Ectothiorhodospiraceae bacterium (assembly GCA_964345605.1). Lineage (GTDB taxonomy): Bacteria > Pseudomonadota > Gammaproteobacteria > CAYFSA01 > CAYFSA01 > CAYFSA01. The sequence goes on along the minus strand of CAYFSA010000018.1, from coordinate 14,366 downwards.
CAGGGCGCGGGCGAAGCGGCGAGCGTTCATTCCCTGATCCAGTTTCCGGAGCCTGACATGTCGCAAAGCGATACTTCTCCCGTGCCGCTGTCCTCGGCAACCCCTGTGAACACGTTGCCCGAGCTGCCTGTGCTGCTCGTCCCGGCGATCGCGGTGCTGCTCGCCGCCAGTGCCGGCGCCGCCGGCGGCTGGTTAATCGGTATGGGTGGGGCGTTGCTCGTGGCGCTGGCCAGCGTCCTTTTCATCCGGCGCCGCAGCGCCAGGCAACTGCAGCATTGCGCTCAGGTGCTGACCAACCGCCATCAGGTCGACCTCGACAATACCCGCGATTACATTCGTTCGCTGGAAGCCCTGTTTACTGAGGTCATGCCGATACTGGCACGGCAGGTATCCACTTCCCGAGACACGGCCGATGACAATGTCCGGGGCTTGAGCCAGCATTTTGCCGAGCTGGTACAGCGCCTCGAGCAAGTCACGCAGGCCTCCACTGCCAGCACCCAATATCTCGGTGCCGGCGGCAGTACCAGCGGGCTATTCGAGCAGAGCCACACCGCCTTGATGGGCTTCGTCGAACAATTGAACGAGTCGCTGCGGGTCAAGCGGGAAACCCTCAAAGACATTGACAAGCTTGCCGATTTCACCGACGAGCTGGATTTGATGTCCAAAGAAGTGCGCCGGATCGCCGAGCAAATCAACGTGCTGGCCCTCAATGCCGCCATCGAAGCGGCCCGGGCTGGCGAGCACGGCCGCGGCTTCGCAGTGGTTGCCGACGAAGTCCGCAGTCTGGCGAACTCCTCGGCAGCCACCGGCGAGCGCATCGCGGCCAAGGTCGTCGAAGTCAAGGGGGCTATCGACAACACCCTGGCAGCGGCCCAAACGACCGCCGAGGCCGATGACCGCCTGGGCTCGGAGGCCAATCAAACCATTCAAAACGTACTCGACCGCCTGCAGGAGACGATCACTACCCTCCAGCAAGATGCCGATTATCTGCGCAACAACGGCGAACAGATCAAGGGCGAAATTAGTGAACTCATGGTCAATCTGCAATACCAGGATCGGGTCGACCAAGTCTTGAGTCATGTGCAGCGTAATCTCGAGAAACTGCATCGCGACGTCGTCGATGTCGATGAACGGCATCCCCAGGCGGTTGATGTCGCCGCCGCCATTGCGCAAATGGAGCTCGATTACTCCACGGCCGAAGAAGCAGCGGCGCATGCGGGTACGAGTCATCAAAACGAAGCTGCCAAAGCTTCAGAATTGACCTTTTTCTAGTTTCTAGGAGCACAGCCGTATGGCGAAAAACATCCTGATTGTGGACGATTCCGCCTCGCTGCGGGAAGTCGTCGCTATTGCCTTGAAAAATGCCGGGTATAATGTAATACAGGCCGAAAACGGCCAAGATGCCCTGAACAAACTGGCCGGCGATAAATTGCATTTGATCATCAGCGACGTGAACATGCCCGTGATGGATGGGATCAGCTTCGTCAAGGCCGTCAAGCAAGATCCCAATTACAAGTTCACGCCCATCATGATGCTCACGACCGAGTCCGAAGGCGACAAGAAACAACAAGGCAAGGCAGCCGGCGCCAAGGCCTGGTTGGTAAAACCGTTCCAACCGGATACACTACTGGATGCCGTGAGCAAGCTGGTCTTGCCCTAGCAGTCCGATCAACCCTGGCAACGCTTGAGGGGGCGTGGGTGATAAATCTCGAGATCGAACACCTGGAAGACGGCGCCAAGGTTCGCTTGGACGGCGACATGACCATATACGGCGCCGCCGAGCTCAAGCCCCAGCTGTTAGCCGCGCTGGCCGAGCACACCAGCCTGACCCTGGATCTCGCCGCGGTCGACGAATTGGATAGCGCCGGCGTACAGCTCCTGCTGCTGCTCAAACAGGAAGCCGACCGGCAGCACAAGGCCTTGCGTCTGACCCATCACAGTGAACCCACGGTCGAGGTGTTCGAGTTGCTGCATCTGGCACCGATTTTCGGGGACCCTGTCCTGCTGCGTGCCGAGAGGGCCTGACCATGAGCTTCGAAGCCGCCAAGCAAACCTTCCAAAGCGAAGCCACCGAACTGCTGCAGGACATGGAAGATGCCTTGCTGACCTTGGAATCGCAGCCCACCGACGCCGATCTGATTCACCGCGTCTTCCGGGCCGTGCATACCATCAAGGGCAGCTCCGGCGTGTTCGGCTTTCAGCCCATCGTCAACTTCACCCATACCCTGGAAACCGAACTGGATAAGGTCCGCAACGGCGCCCGGCCGGTGGACAACGATCTCATCGCCGCCCTGCTCGGCTGCATGGATCATTTGACCACCCTGGTGCATATCGCGGTGGAAGATGAAGCCAAATTGCATGACCCCGATTTCACGGTGAGCAATGAGCTGCTGGCCAAATTGCAGCAACAGCCGCCATCAGCGACCACCGCCGCCCCTGCCCAAACCGCCGCGGCGCAGCGCGTCTCCGCCGATATGCTGGGTGACCATTGGCTCATTCAGCTCGATTTCCACAACAATGCCCTGCGCAATGGCATGGACCCCCTCGCCTTCCTGCGGTACCTGCAGGGCCTTGGCAAGATGGCCGATGTCATCATCGATCAGGCACGCATTCCGGATGCGACCGATATGGATCCCGAATCCTGCTATCTATCGCTGAAGATCGGCTTCGTCGGTGATGTCACCAAGGATCAGCTTTATCAGGTCTTCGAGTTCGCCGAGGATGACTGCGAGATTCGCATCCTGCCGCCCGACAGCAGCCAGAGTCAGTATCTCGAGCAGCTCGAGGAGATGCCCGAGCATCAAGTCCTGCGCTTGGGGGAAATGCTGGTCGCCATCGGCGCCTTGACCCAGGATGAAGTCGACAAAGCCCTGAACCGTCAAGCGAGCAGCACGCCGACAGAGGACGCCGATGAACAACAGCGCCTCGGGGAAATCCTGGTTACTGAGGAGGCCGTGCAGGAACCGGTAGTGCAGGCCGCCCTGGACAAGCAAACCAAAAGTCGTGAGCGCGCTTCGCAGGAATCGCGGTTCATTCGCGTGGATTCCGACAAGCTCGGGCATTTGATCAACCTGGTCGGTGAACTGGTCATCGGCAATGCCGCCATGAAGCTGACCGTGCAAAATCAGGAATTGGCCGATCTCGAGGAAACCGTCTATAGCATGGACCACCTCATCGAGGGCATTCGCGACACCGCCTTGCAGCTGCGCATGGTGCAGATCAGCGACACCTTCAATCGCTTCCGCCGGGTGGTCCGGGATGCCAGCCGCGATCTCGGCAAAGAGGTCGAGCTGAGCATTACCGGCGGCGAGACCGAGCTCGACAAGACCATCGTCGAACGCCTCAACGATCCCCTCACCCATCTCGTGCGCAATGCCCTGGACCATGGCATCGAATCGCCGGAAGAGCGCATTGCCGCCGGCAAACCCCGGCAAGGCAACGTGCTGTTGGATGCTTATCATGATTCGGGGCATATCGTGATTCGCATCGCCGACGACGGCCGCGGCCTGGATGCCGACAAGATCCGCGCCAAGGCTGAAGCCAACGGGCTTATCACCCCCGACCAAACGCTGAGTCGCGCGGAAACCTTACGCCTGATCTTTTCCGCCGGTCTGTCCACCAAGCAGGCCGTGTCCGATCTATCCGGCCGCGGTGTGGGCATGGATGTGGTGCTGAGCAATATCGAGGCCCTGCGCGGCACCGTGGAGCTGGACAGCGAGCTCGGCAAGGGCACGACCGTCAACATTCACCTGCCCTTGACCCTGGCCATCATCGATGGCTTCCAGGTCGGTGCCGGCGGCGAATCCTATGTCATCCCATTGAGCATGGTCGATGAATGTGTCGAGATCGACGCGACCGAACTGAACGCCGGCCATCGCCAGCATTACATTAACCTGCGCGGCAACGTCCTGCCCTATCTGCGGCTGGCCGAGTTTTTCGGTGCCCACAATGCCGTCATCGAGGACCGCGAAAGCATGGTCGTGGTACGCTTTGGGCGCCAGCGCGCCGGCTTGGTCGTCGATCGCCTGGATGGTGAATTACAAACGGTCATCAAGCCCATGGGTAAACTGTTCGCGAATCTCGAGGGAATCAGCGGCGCCACCGTGCTCGGCAGCGGCAATATCGCCCTGATCCTGGACGTCCAAGGCTTGATCAAGCGCGCGACCGGTGAGATCAATGTTCGGCAGGCTGCCGGACACGCCTGAGCCAAACCGCAAATTTAGGTGAGGAAATGAAAAAGAAATTCCAATTGAAGCTGCGCACCAAGATCGGCCTTATCTTTGCCTTGATCATTGCCGTATTGGTTTGGGTATCGACCTCCGGCTTCTGGAAGATCGATCAGATACTCGAGCATTCGAACAAGGTGGTCAAACACGGCAATCTCCACACCCGTGTTATTCAGGCCCAGGCAGATCACCAGGAATGGGCCAATAAACTTGGCCGGTTTGTTTTCGACGCCGAGGTGACCTCGCTCGACGTCCAAACCGATCATACCGAATGCGCCTTCGGCCAGTGGTATTATAGCCCGGCCCGGCGTGAGGCGGTGGAAAAGTTCCCGGCCATCGGCAGTCTGCTCCAGGCGCTGGAGGCCCCTCACAAGGCCCTGCATGCCTCTGCCAAGGCGATTCAGGATGTCCACCAGGTCGTTGACCGCGGGCTAACCGAGGAATTGCTGAGCGCGGAAATCGCCCACTATCGCTGGGTGCAGCAGCTCGATAAGGCCGTGCTGGGCGTCACCGACGGCAGCGATATCGAAACCGATCCGGCCACAAGTCCGCTTTCGGAGGTTCTGACAGGCCCTAAACGCCAGCAGCTCGAACAAACCTATCCCGAACTCGCGCCCTTGCTGGAGGCGCTGGAATCGCCGCATACCGCCCTGTACAAATCGGCCCAAACCATCAAGCAGCATCTCGCCAACGGCAATCAAAGCGCCGCCCATGCCGTGTATTCCCGGCTAACCCTGGTTGCCCTGGAGCAGGTACGGGGCCAGATCGCCAAGATTGTCAGGGGCGTGCGCCAGCGGCTCGAAGGCGAGCGCCAGGCCATGCAAATTTATGATGAGCAGACCCGTCCCAACCTCAACGCGGTCCAGCGTAACCTGGAAATGATCGCCACCACCCTCGGCGCCAATAATCAGACCGTGCAGACGCAAATGACGCAGGACGGCGAACAGGCCCGGACCTTCATCCTGATCGTCGGCATCGCCGGCACGTTGTTAGGGATCGGCATAGCCTGGTGGCTCGGCCGCAATATCCTGCGCCAGCTCGGCGGCGAGCCCAACCATCTGCAAACGATGGCCGAGCGCATGGCCAACGGCGATCTGAGCATGCAATTGACCCTGCGCAAGGGCGATACCACCAGCTTGTCTGCGTCAATGGAACGCATGATCGAGCGCCTCAAGTCGGTCGTCAACGATGTCGGTACCAGTGCCGACGGCCTGGCCTCGGCGGCCGAGGAGGTCAGCGCGACCTCACAAACCCTGAGCCAAGGCGCCACCGAACAGGCCTCCAGCGTCGAGCAGACCAGCGCGTCGGTAGAGGAGCTCAACAGCTCCATCCAGCAGAACACCGAAAATGCCAAGGTCACCGAAAGCAATGCCAACACCAGTGCTGAGGAAGCCCGCAAGGGTGGCGAATCAGTGCGCAAGACCATGGAAGCGATGGAGCAAATCGCCAACAAAATCACCCTGATCGAGGACATCGCCTACAAGACCAATCTGCTCTCCCTAAACGCGGCCATCGAAGCGGCCCGCGCCGGCGAGCATGGCAAGGGCTTCGCCGTGGTCGCCGCCGAGGTCCGCAAGCTGGCGGAAAACAGCCGGCAAACGGCCCAGGAGATTACCGAGCTGGCCAGTCGCAGTGTCGGTCAAGCCAAGGAGGCCAGCGAACTGCTCGACCGCATCGTGCCCAGCATCACCAAGACTGCCGAGCTGGTGCAGGAAATCACCGCGGCCTCTGATGAACAGTCCCAGGGCGTCAGCCAGATCAATGAATCCACCAAGCAGCTTGAACAGGCAACTCAGCAGAATGCCTCGGCCGCCGAGGAACTGGCCTCGACCTCCGAGGAACTCTCGGCCCAGGCACAGCAGCTCCAGGAAATCGTCGGCTTCTTCCAAACCGAGGCGCACGGGGCTGACCCGGCAGAAACCCAACAAAGCCCCAGACAAACGAGCGAAACCCAGGGCGGCCGCGCTCAAGCGAGTCAACCGACCCATCCGGAGCCGCGCCACCGCGGCAGCGGCCGGGAGCCAGACAGCGAGCCGCCCCTCAAGGATTTCGAGCGGTTTTAAGCGCCAGCGCCTCAGCCTTGCGGCAAGGTAAGTAGGGTCGGTTTTTTCCGACCAAGCGGCCTTGCAGTGGGATTCTGGCGTGGCAGGCTAAAACCCGCCCTACATTTTGGCGGGCTTTAGCCCGCCCTATATTTTTGTGTTTCGTTATGGCCGTGGAGAAGATGCCATGAATCAGCTCAGTGTCCGCGAAGACAATCTGCCCGACACGGTCGACGCGGCCGAAGCCGGCCAATACCTCACCTTCTACGTCGGTGGCGAGCGGTTCGCCATCGGCATTCTGGATGTGCAGGAAATCATCGAGGTCGTCAACATCACGCGCGTGCCGATGATGCCAGAACATATCCGCGGCGTTTTGAACCTGCGCGGCAATGTCGTACCCGTGGTCGACCTGGCCGCCCGCCTCGGCCACACCCGCAGCGAAATCACCAAACGCTCCTGCATCGTGCTGACTGAAGTCAGTCATGACGAAACCAGCCAGATCATCGGCATGTTGGTTGACGAGGTCAACGAAATCCTGGAAATTCCCAAAAATGCCTTGCAACCCGCACCGGATTTCGGAGCTTCGATCCGCACGGATTTCATCCAGTACATGGGCCGGATCGACGATGACTTCATCATCCTGCTGGATGTCAATCATGTGCTATCCGTGCAGGAGCTTGGCCAGCTCGAACAAATGCGGCGGCAGCAAGTCAGTAGCGCCTGATGTAATCGCCCCTTCAGCCAAGGCGCTAGCACCGTCGCCATGCTTAATCTGAGTTTCAACTAACAATGGCTTCTAGCGCCGCGGCAAACGCCTATGCAGTCAATTTAAGCGAAGCGCAATTCGACCGCTTTCGGGCGCTGATTTACCGGCTCGCGGGGATTGCCCTGGCACCGCACAAGCGCCCTCTGGTGGCCGGGCGCCTGCATAAACGTCTGCGCCATTACGGCATGACCAGCTACGATGCTTATTTCGAGTTGATCAGCCGGCCCGAGGGCGAGGCCGAGCGGCAGATGATGGTCGATCTGCTGACCACCAACGAAACCTATTTTTTCCGCGAATCCAATCATTTCGATTTCATCCGCGAAACCGTCTGCGCCAGCCGGCCTGACAATCAAGCGCTGCGCATGTGGAGCGCGGCCTCTTCCTCGGGCGAAGAGGTCTATAGTTTGGCCATGGTCGCCGCCGACCGGCTGGGCAAGCAATGGTCGCTGCTCGGCTCGGACATCAGCACCCGCGTGCTGGAGACCGCCCGACAAGGCCTGTATCCCATCAGCGACATACAGAATATCCCCCAAAAACTCCTGCAGGCCTATTGCCTCAAGGGCGTGCGCTCCCAGGCCGGCTTTTTCCTGATCGACCCCGAGCTCAAACAAAATATCAGCTTTCGTCAGATCAACTTGCACACGCAGCTGCCCCATGATATTGGCCGCTTCCACCTGATCATGCTGCGCAACGTCATGATCTATTTCGACAACGACACCAAGCGCCAAGTCGTGGCCCGGTTGCGCCAGGCTTTGCTGCCGGGCGGTTATTTCATCATCGGCCATTCCGAGTCCCTACATGGCATCGACACGGTCCTGAAAATGATCAAGCCCTCGATTTTTCGCTTACCGCCCGCCGCCGGCGCCGTTTTACCTTGAGTTAAGGCCTGCGTGATGCGAGAAGATACCTTTCATGGCCAGTCCCGGGTGACCATCGCCCCGGGCGAATTCCACGTCAGCACCAAACCCATGGTGATCTCGACCTTGTTGGGCTCTTGCGTCGCCGCCTGTTTATACGATCCGCGCACCCGTATCATTGGAATGAATCATTTCCTGCTCGCCGGTGAACAGCTCGATAGCGGCACGACCTTGGTCAAGGAAGCAGGGCGCTACGGCGTGCATGCTATGGAACTATTGATCAATAGAATGCTAGCCGCCGGTGCCGCGCGCGCCCGGCTACAGGCCAAGGCCTTCGGCGGCGCCAATGTCTTGCGGGCTAGCGGCGTCACCCGCGATCCGATCGGGGACGTCAACCAGCGGTTTTTACGCGACTTTCTGGAAAACGAGCAAATTCCACTGGTCGCCTCCGATATGGGCGGGCAATTCGGCCGGATTATCCATTTCTTTACCCAGGAATTCGCCGTCTATGTCCAGCGCATCCGCGGCCAAGCCGAAAACCAGATCCTCAGTGAAGAAAAAGCCTTTTTCAACGCCCAGCTTAAAGCCCATGCCAAAAAGCAAGAGCAAGGCACCGAATTATGGTAAGTCCGTGCCGGCACTTTGCCGCAGCGGACACTCCCTTAAGCGGCGCGAGCGCACCGGCAACAACCCAAGATAAGCCCGATCATGCCTACTGCTACCATCAAAGTCCTCATCGTTGACGATTCGGCCCTGGTGCGCCAGGTCATGACCGAAGTCTTTGGCAAATCCCGGGATATCGAAGTCATCGGTGCCGCCCCCGATCCCCTGTTCGCCATGAAGCGCATGAGCAAGCAATGGCCCGATGTCATTGTGCTGGACATGGAAATGCCCCGCATGGATGGCCTGACGTTTTTGCGCAAGATCATGTCCGAGCACCCCACGCCCGTCGTGGTCTGCTCGACCCTCACCGAGCAGGGCGCCAAGATCACCCTGGATGCGCTCGAGGCCGGCGCCGTGGACATCATTACCAAGCCGAAAATGGGCATCAAGGGCTTTTTGCATGACTCGGCCACCGTCCTGATGGATGCCGTGCGCGCCGCGGCCCGCGCCCGGCTGAAAAAACTACCTACAGCACCCGAAAAACGCCCGGGCGGCCCCAAAGTGTCAGCCGATGCAGTGCTGCCCGCCGGCACGCTACCCACCATCAAGCACACGACCGACCGCGTCATCGCTCTCGGCGCCTCCACCGGCGGCACCCAGGCCCTGAGCGAGGTCCTCAACGCCCTGCCGGTCACTGTGCCGGGGATTGTCGTCGTCCAGCACATGCCGGCCAATTTCACCAAGGCCTTTGCCGAGCGCCTGAATCAATCGGCGGCCATCCGGATCAAGGAAGCCGAGAACGAGGACCGGGTCATTCCGGGACTGGCCCTGATCGCGCCCGGTGATCGCCACACGTTGCTCACCCGCAGCGGCGCGCAATACCGGGTGCAGGTCAAGGACGGCCCGCTGGTCAGCCGCCATCGCCCGTCGGTGGATGTCCTGTTTCGCTCGGTTGCCCATGCCGCCGGCCCCAATGCGCTGGGTATCATTATGACCGGCATGGGCGATGACGGCGCGGCCGGGATGCGGGAAATGCATGATGCCGGCGCCCATACCATCGCCCAGGATGAGGCCAGCTCGGTGGTCTATGGCATGCCCAAGGAAGCCGTACAGCGCGGCGGGGTCGAGCGCAGCCTGAACCTCGAGCAAATCGCTCAGGTCTTGGCTGGCTTGCCGAGCAGCGTCTGAGTGCTCCCGCCGCATTACGAGTCATTATTGCAATATTGATGATTGCACAGGTTTTCTCAGTCAAAATGTCCAGCCCCCTATGTCCAGCCCCCTCCCCCCAGGGAGATGGCGCACGAAATTGATGAAATGAGTCCTATGCCACACCTGTCACCTGCACGCACTCATAATGTTTTCGCCTTGCTGCTCGGGCTTGCCTGGACCCTTGCCATCGGCCTGTCGCTGCTGTCCGATATCCGTCAGGAACGTCAGTTCGCCCGCGAGGCCGCGCTTATCGCCGCCCGTGCCCAATTCACCAAAGACACCATTTATCGCCGCTGGAATGCCCAGCATGGCGGCGTCTATGCACGGGTAACCGAGCGCAACCCGCCCAATCCTTACCTCGCTGAGGTCGCGCCGGACCGCGAGCTCACTTTCGAAACGCCCGGGGGCCAGCGGCTCACCCTGATCAATCCGGCCTACATGACCCGGCAAGTGCATGAACTTGGCCGGCAAACCGAGGGTGTACGGGCCCACATCACCAGTCTCGACCCATTGCGCCCAGCCAATGCGGCCGATCCCTGGGAGGCACGCGCCCTGCAACAATTCGAGCAAGGCCGGCATGAGTACGCCAGCCTGGAAAGGCTCGAAGGCAAGCGTTATCTGCGCTTCATGCGCCCCTTGCTGGTGGAAAAGCCCTGCCTGCAATGCCATGAGCAACAGGGCTACCAAGAAGGCGAAGTCCGCGGTGGCATCAGCATCGCCGTACCGATGACGCCTTATCTGACCATGATGCAGGCCAATTGGCTCGATATCGGCCTGCGTCACTTCGGCCTATGGCTGCTCGGAATCGGCCTCATCGGCTTCGGCGAGCGTTATGTCAAGCGGCAATGGCGGCGCAATGCAGCAGCAGCCGCGCAAGCGAACCGAGCCAAAAGCGAATTTCTGGCCAATATGAGCCATGAAATTCGCACCCCAATGAACGGTGTTATCGGTATGAACGGGCTCTTGCTGGACACACCGCTGACCGATGAGCAGCGCCATTATGCCGAAGCGGTCCAGGCCAGCGCTAATTCATTGCTGGTTTTGCTGAACGACATTCTGGACTTCTCCAAAATCGAAGCAGCCAAGCTCGAGTTGGAACCGTTGGATTTCGATCTGCATCAATTGGTGGTAGACCACGTCACCAGCCTGTCGCTGCAAACCCGGGAAAAAAACTTGCAGATTCACCAGGCAATCGCGCCCGAAGTGCCGCAGTTTGTGCGCGGCGACTCCCGGCGCTTACAGCAAATCCTGACAAACCTTACCAGTAATGCCCTGAAGTTCACCGCCACCGGCGAGATCACCATTCATGTCGATTTGGCTGCCAGCGCGGCACACACTGAGCAGATATGTTTCACGGTGCGCGATACCGGCATCGGTATCCCGGCCGATAAGCAAGCCGAGCTGTTCGCCCCCTTCACCCAGGTGGATGCCTCAACGACCCGGCAATTCGGCGGCAGCGGTCTGGGCCTGGCGATTGCCAGACAGCTTACCGAGCTCATGGGCGGCACGATCGGCGTGCGCAGCCAGCCGGGCGTCGGCTCGGCATTCTGGTTTACGGTAGCGCTCGAGCCGGCCCGCGAACCCAGCGCGGCAAGCGCCCTGCAAACGGCGCTACCGAGCAGTCAGCAGCCGGCTGTCAATGGCCAAGCACGGATTCTGCTAGCCGAAGACAACCTGATCAATCAGCAGGTCGCGCTCGGCCTGTTAAAGCGCCTGGGTCTGCAAGCGGAGGTCGTCGCCAATGGTCACGCGGTGCTCGCCGCCCTCGCCGCCAAGGCCTACGATCTGATCCTCATGGATATTCAAATGCCCGGCATGGACGGCCTCCAAGCCACCCGTCAGATTCGCGATCCGGCTAGCGATGTACAGCGTCACGACCTCCCCATCATTGCCCTGACCGCCCATGCCATGGCCAGCGACCGGGACCAATGCCTGCAAGCCGGGATGGATGATTACCTCGCCAAGCCGTTGGATCTCGGCACACTGGCCAAGCTGCTCGGCCAATGGCTGCCGGCGAGCCAACCGAGCGAACCGCCGGACTTACAACCGGCAACCGCCGCGGTCCACACTAAAGCCGAAGCAGGCGAAGCCGA
>CAYFSA010000018.1:0-2470 GCA_964345605.1 uncultured Ectothiorhodospiraceae bacterium | reverse complement strand
AAGCCGAAGCAGGCGAAGCCGAGGCAGTCATCTGGGATCATACCGACTTGCTGCAGCGGGTCATGGCGGATCATGACTTGGCCCGTGAAGTCATCGAAGCCTTTCTCGGCAATATTGACCAGCAAGTCACAATCCTTAACGACTCTGCCGAAGCAGGCGATTGCCCGGCCGTGGCTCGGCAAGCCCACACCATCAAAGGCGCCGCCGCGAATATAAGCGGGCTGGCGCTGCGCGCGGCGGCCCTGCAGATCGAGCAATCCGCCAAGCGGGACGATCTCGCGAGCATCAGGCAATCGCTTGCCGAGCTCGCAACGCAGGTCGAGCACCTGCAGCAGGTTTTGCGGGCTTATTTGCAACAGCTCGAGACATGACTGCGCACGAAGCCAAGCCGACCTCAGCAGCCGCTGCCAACCTGCACAACCGCGTCGAGTCGAGGATCGCGGCCCTGCTGGATACCGCAGCGGGCGCTTATCAGCAACATTTCCCCCTACCGCAAATCCGGCTGGATTTACGCGGGTCCAAAGCCGGTGCGGCCTATCCCAAGCAGTACTTGCTGCGTTTCAATCCGACCTTATTACACGATAACCAAACGGCTTTCCTGTGCCATACCGTCGCCCACGAAGTCGCGCATCTCGTCGCTTACCGCCTGCATGGCGACGACATTCGACCGCATGGGCCGCAATGGCAGCACATTATGCAAGTGATCTTCGGCCTGCCCGCCACACGCACCCATACCTATGAAACACGGCAGGCTGCTCGCGAAGCCTATGTCTATCAATGCGACTGCCCAGACGGCCTGCATGGCTTCACACTGCGCCGCCATCGCCGTTCGCTGCAGGGGCGGGAATACATTTGCCGGCACTGCCGGACCCCGCTGCGTTTCGCCTACAAACAAGACTTGGCCAGCGGCGCGCCCCTCCATCGCCTGGCCATCAGGCATTTGCTCATCGATGCCGATCCCCGCCTGACCGCAACGCGGGCCTTGCCCCAGCGCCTTAACGCCCTACTGCGCGGCGAGCCGATCGGCTGCGCAAGCCTCGTCCACCGGCCCACGACCGCGCTCACTCAATGGCTCGGCCGCTCCCATACGCCCATCGCCCGAGATCATCGCTATGATTTTCAGCGGGATCCGGCTCATGTCCTGGCGCAGATCAGCCATGCCATCGTCATCCTACCGACGCCAACCGCCGCCGAGTACCCGCCTATCGAGCGGCTGCGTGCTCAAGGAGCGGCCTTGCGCATCCTGCGGGCCGAGACAACCGAGTAAATGCCCAACACCCATCTCAACGCCGTCAAGTAATCGTCACTCATCGGCCTAACCTTCAGCCCGTTATTTATAACCCATTCATATTAAAGCATAAATTTGCCATTTATAAAGCTGGCACGAGATTCGCTTATCTCTTAACAAACGTCGCGAACCAGGGCTGAACCACCATGTACACAACTCATGCCAGTGCTGCCGAAACCGAGCTCGACCTGTCCAATCTGTGGTCGTCCCCATCCCGGCTGAGCAGGCCGGCGCAGCGGGAAATCGTTCCCACCGCATCGGCAACGGATTTCCTCCAACGCCTGCAAGCAACCCTCAATGTCGAGCACATCATTCAGCTGCTGGCCGAGGAAGCCGGTCGTCAACTCGTGTTCGAGGGGTTGGTCTATCGCTGCCAGGCACCGGCAACCCATTGCCGTTTGGGCCGGCAAATGCCGCATAGCGCCGCTTATCAACTCCGTATCGACCAGCATCAGCTCGGTGAGCTTCAGCTCTTTCGCGAACGGCCATTCAGCGAAACGGAATTGGCGGTGTTCGAGGCCCTGGTGAGCTTGATCATTTATCCGCTGCGCAATGCCTTGTTATACCTGCAAGCTCTGGAGCAGGCCATTCGTGACCCCCTGACCGGTCTGCTGAACCGCAGCTCGCTCGACCATCATCTAAATCACGAAGCAGCCATGGCCCGGCGCCACCAACACCCACTGGCATTACTGGTCGCAGATATCGACCATTTCAAAGCCATTAACGATCATTATGGCCATCTTATCGGTGACAATGTTTTGACAGCCGTCGCCCAGGCGCTGCGGGACAATACCCGTCAAGCAGACCTGGCCTTCCGCTATGGGGGCGAAGAATTCCTCATCCTGCTGCCGGACACCGACCAGAACGGCGCGATGCAGCTCGCCGAAAAACTGCGACAAGCGGTGGCAGCCCTGCGGCCCGAACAGCTCGACCCGGCCGGCCGTGGTCTGTCAGTCAGTATCGGTGTCGCTGAACTCGGTCGGGACGAAGCGGTGGAACGCTTTTTTCATCATGCCGATACCGCGCTGTTGCACGCCAAGTCTCAGGGCCGCAATCGCGTCTGCGCCTTTTAGGCCAACGAGCCACCATCCACCCTGCCAGCATCGCCGCGGGTGGCCTGCCGCGCATCGCTTCGGCATCCCGGCTCCTGCTGAACGCCAGCCGCTGAACGGCCCGGTCGCC
>CAYFSA010000017.1:29243-34120 GCA_964345605.1 uncultured Ectothiorhodospiraceae bacterium | reverse complement strand
CATTATGGGGTGGCGTATGCCTGGCTGGTCGCGCCGCTGACCAGGGAATTGCTGGCCTATCGGCTGGAAGCAGGGCAATGGCGTTTGGTGACCGAGGCGAGCGGTTATGAAGTTGTCAGGGCGGCGCCTTTTGTGGAGCTGGCCCTGGCATTGGGGAATTTGGGAGTTTGAGCAGATTACCAGAGTTCAGCCACATTGATGAATAGGCCGGGCAGCGCTAGCGGCGCGACAGTCTGGCTCTTAGCCGGTTGCAGGCATTGCTGGTAGCCTTCGGCGCTGGGCTGACGGTAGATTTCGAGTTGTTGACGGGCTAAATCGAGCAGCCAAACTTCTGGGATGCCTTGCCCGGCGTACAAAGGTAATTTGATTTGGCGATCGTATTGCACAGAGGTTTCGGCAATTTCAACCAATAACAGTACATCGGCTGGCAACGGATTGGAATGCTCGTAAAAATCACTGCGTGGCCGCAGCAGCATTAAATCGGGTTGCGGTTCGGAATGCATTGGCAGGGTTAGCGGGTCCTGAACAGCCACCAGTGCTTGCTCGCCAACCTGGGTTGCAAATAGTCGATTGAGTCGTTTGTTTTTGCCCGCATGGCTGGGTCCGATCGGGGGCATCTGGCAAAGCTCGCCTTCGATCAACTCAACGTGATCGTCTTCCTTAAACACGCCCGCTTCGATCATTCGATGGAAAGCCTCAACCGAAAGACGATGGCGCAGAGGCCAATTTGTCTTAGCGGAAGCAGTATCCTGTGGAGCCAGCGCGGGTTGCGTCATGGATAATCTCCTAAGAACGCATCACTACCATTGAGTGAGTTCAGACTTTCCTGGCAGTTTCGGTCTCCCAAGCGAGCGGGGTCGAGCTGGGGGGCGACCCGCCGGTCGGGGAAAACTTATGAAATGATTGATAGTGGCGCTGGCGCGTCGAAACGATTGCAACAATCTGCCCTTAGCGCGGAAAATCGTCAATCCAAAAAAAAGCGCACGAGCCGCACTTGGTTCGGGCGCTTGTGAGGCCATCATGGGGTAACTATGGGTAACGCTATGCCGCCATGGCGTTGCGCAGCTTCTTGATGGCGTTGTTTTCCAACTGCCGAATACGTTCGGCCGACACGGCGTAACGATCGGCAAGCTCGTGGAGGGTGGATTTGCTCTCGCCCAGCCAGCGGCTAGAAACGATGTCACGACTGCGGTCGTCCAGCGCGGCGAGAGCATGCTCCAGGCGCTGCTCGTTGTAATCGCTCCAATTGCTGGCTTCCAGGGTCGTTTCCGGGTCGCTGCCGTGATCGGTTAAGTAGCTTGCCGGCGCTAGCACACGTTCTTCTTCGTCCTCGGGCTCGGGATCGAAGCTGACATCCTGGTTGCTCAGGCGCGATTCCATCTCCATAACTTCTTTTGAAGATACGCCGAGATCCTGAGCGACCGTATCGACTTCGTCCTGGTTCAGCCAGGCCAGACGCTTTTTCGCGCTGCGCAGGTTAAAAAACAGCTTGCGCTGTGCCTTGGTCGTGGCGACTTTAACGATGCGCCAATTGCGCAGAATAAACTCGTGAATCTCCGCGCGAATCCAGTGCACGGCGAAGGAAACCAGCCGCACGCCCATGTCGGGATCGAAACGTTTGATGGCTTTCATCAAACCGACATTGCCTTCCTGGATCAAATCCCCGAGCGGTAGACCATAACCGGTGTAGCCGCGGGCCACTTGAACGACGAACCGCAAATTGTGCATCACGAGTCGGCGCGCGGCTTCGAGATCGCCCGCATCACGCAAGCGTATCGCCAGATCCTGCTCTTCTTGGGCTTCCAGAACCGGAAACCGATACGCAGTGTGAATATAGGCGTCGAGACTGCCAAGCGGCGATGGCAATTGTTCAGCGTACCGGACCAATGCTTGCGACATAGGGCAGGATTGCCTCCATTGTTGCGAACTTGTGAATGTAACAATCTTAATTTTCATTGACTCAGAGCATAAAAACATACTGAAAGTTCCCTATCAAGATATGGATGCCCGAGGCACAAAAATCAATACGGTATGAACGAAAGGTTGAACGGAATCGCCTCACTGCGGTTCGGCCTGCCGCAATGCATACCCCACCGCCAGCCAGGCACCACTCAGCCCCAAACCAAATCCGACCGCCAGCACTGTCAGCACCCCCGGCAAGCCCGGCCCCTGTAGCTGAAACTGGATGCCATAGGCGCGGTTCAGTGCCTCAATAGGTGCCTGCAGGGCACTAGCACCGAACGTCACGATGATGCCAGCCAGCAGCCCGCCGAGCAGACCGTACCAGGCGCCGCTATACAGAAAAGGGCGGCGGATGAAGGCATCGGTGGCGCCGATCAGCTTGCCGACGGTGATTTCCGCACGGCGGTTTTCGACATCCAGGCGGATGGTGTTGCCCACTACCAGGATCGCCGTCAAAGCCAGCAGGACGGCGATCAGCCAGACACTGCGCCGCAACAGGTCGGTCAAGGCCTGCAGGCGGCGTAACCACTCCATATCCAGACTCACACGCGCGCTGGCCGGCAAGCGTTCCAGGCGCCGGGTGAGCTGGCGCAGCTCAGCTTCGCTCGCTCCCGGGCGGGGGGTGACGACCAGCACCGGTGGCAGCGGATTGGTGCTCAGCGCATCAAGGGCGTCGCCGAGGCCGGAGTAGGCGCGAAATTCCGCTAAGGCTTGCTGCTTGGAAATTGTCTCGACTTGGCCGACCTGAGGCCACTGCCGGACCCGCTGGGCCAGGTCGGCCTGGTCCCGGGGCGGCAGCTCAGGCTCCAGGAACACGGAGATCTGGGGCGTTCGTTCCCAGCCGCCCACCAGGCGTTCGGCGTTGTTTAGCAGCAAAAATAGGCTCGTCGGTAGGGCGAGGGCGACACCGATGGTCGTGATTGTGAGTCCACTGGCCAGGGGCGCGAAGTAAAGCTTGAGCAGGCTGGCCACCAGGCTGTCGAGATGTTGCTGGCTATACGCGGCGAGGCGGTTACCGAGGCTGGGCAACAGCCGGCGGCGATTGGCGGAGGCGCGGCCGGTCATGGGGTCGCCAAGACTTCGGCGGCTTGTCCGGGGGCTAGATCGGGGAGCTGGCCGCCGTTACATAAACGAATGACCCGCCGCCTCATGCGGGCGGCCAATTCGAGCTCATGGGTGGCGATCAGTACGGTGGTGCCGAGGGCCTGGAAGCGCAGGAACAAGGTCATAATCTCATGGGATAAGCTCGGGTCGAGATTACCCGTTGGTTCGTCCGCCAGCAGCACGGATGGGGTGTTAACCACGGCGCGGGCAATGCCGACCCGTTGGCGTTCACCGGCGGATAAGGCCAGGGGATAGGCTGGCTCGCGGCCCAGCAGGCCGACCCGATCGAGGGCGGCGCGGACCCGCTTGCCGATGTCGCGGCGGTGAAACCCGTTGATAATTAGAGGCAAGGCAACATTGTCGTAAATCGAACGGTCATAAAGCAGCTGATGATCTTGAAAGACGAGCCCGAGCCGGCGGCGGAAGTAGGGAATATGGCGGCGCTTCAAGCCCGAAAGGTCCTGATGATCGACCCAGATGCGGCCACGGCTCGGGCGTTCGAGCAGGGCGATCAGTTTGAGCAGGGTCGACTTGCCCGCGCCGGAATGCCCGGTGATAAAGGCCATTTCCCCACTTTGCAGGACGATGTTGATTTGGGTTAAGGCGTCCTGGCCAGTCGGGTAGCGCTTACTGACATGCTGCAGCTGAATCATTGCTCGGCTGGCGGCGCCGTCCCGAGCAAGGCACTGACGAATTCATCGGCATCGAGCGCGCGCAAATCCTCGAGCTGCTCGCCGACCCCGATAAAACGGATGGGCAGGCGCATCTGCTCGGCAATGGCGAACAGAATGCCGCCTTTGGCGGTGCCATCGAGCTTGGTGACCGTGATGCCCGACAAGGGTACCGCCGCATTGAACTCCTGCGCCTGACGCAGGGCGTTTTGGCCGGTGCCGGCATCGACTACCAGCATGGCTTCGTGCGGGGCCGTCGGATCGAACTTGCTGATCACCCGCTGCACCTTGCGCAGCTCATCCATCAAATGACTCTGGGTATGTAGGCGCCCGGCGGTATCGGCGATGACCACATCAATGCCGCGGGCATGGGCGGCCTCGAGGGCATCGTAAATCACCGACGCTGCATCGGCGCGGCGCTCCTGGGCGATTACCGGGATATGATTGCGCTCGCCCCAGACTTTGAGCTGCTCGACCGCGGCGGCGCGGAAAGTATCGCCGGCGGCGAGCATGACGCTGTAGCCATCGGCCTGCAAATGCTTGGCAAGCTTGCCGATGGTGGTGGTCTTGCCGACGCCGTTCACGCCGGTCATCAGGATCACGAACGGCCGCTTGTGAGGGTCGATCGTCAATGGTGTGGCGACCGGCGCTAGCATGGCGACCAGATCTTCATGCAAGGCGTCAAACAGCGCCTCGGCATCGGCCAATTGTTTGCGGGCCACCCGGCCGGTCAAATCATCGATAATACGCTGCGTGGCCTCGACGCCGACATCGGCCACGAGCAAGCGCTCTTCGATTTCCTCGAGCAGGTCGTCATCGATGGCACGTTTGCCCATGACCAGATCGGCCATGCCCGAGGTCAGGGCAGCACTGGTTTTGGACAAACCTTCTTTGAGGCGGGAGAATAGCCCCCCTTTGGTTTGCGTCGGTGCGGCGGCCGCCTTGGTGTCTTCCTTATGGGTCTGTTCCTTGGAGGGATCGTTCTTGGTGCTGTCGTCCTGGGGGGAGCGCGATTTCTTGAAACCCAGCATTGCTTGCCTCGGTCTGCATAATGTCGATGCGCTTATGTTAGCACGCTTGGAATAGCGCCCTGCAGACCGAGTAGTAGCGATGGCTATCGGCATAGACAGCGGGTCGAAT
>CAYFSA010000017.1:25283-29143 GCA_964345605.1 uncultured Ectothiorhodospiraceae bacterium | reverse complement strand
CATTGCAGCCACCATTTTTTCTTAGCGAGGAACTGCGCTTATGCGGCTATTACTGTCGTGTGTGTTACTCATGGCCACCCTGCCGACGGTGGGCGGGGCGGCCGAGGTGGTCAGCCACCGCCTGGACAATGGGCTTAAGATCCTGATCAAGCCCGATCATCGGGCGCCGGTGGTGGTCTCGCAAATCTGGTATCGGGTCGGGGCCAGTTATGAATACTCGGGGATCACCGGGGTGTCCCATTTGCTCGAACACATGATGTTCAAGGGTACCAAGGACCATCCCGAGGGCGAGTTCTCGGCTATTGTGGCGCGTAACGGCGGCCGCGAGAATGCCTTCACCGGCCCGGATTACACCGCCTATTACGAGCTTTTGGCCGCCGATCGCCTGGCCGTGGCGTTCGAGCTGGAAGCCGATCGTATGCGCAATCTGGTACTCGAGTCCGACGCCTTCCAGCGCGAACGCGATGTTGTTATGGAAGAACGGCGTCTCCGGACTGAGGATGAACCTACTGCCTTGACCTATGAGCACCTGAATGCGGTGGCGTTTTTCAACAGCCCCTATGGCAATCCGACGATCGGCTGGATGACCGATATTACCGATTTAACGCTGACGGACTTGCAGGATTGGTATAAGCGCTGGTATGCACCGAATAACGCCGTGTTGGTAGTGGTGGGTGACGTGCAGCCCGACCCAGTGATCGCCTTGGCTGAGCAGCATTTCGGGCCGCTCGAGGCTGCCCCCGAGCCGACTATCCGGACCCGCCGGGAAACGCCCCAGCGCGGCGAGCGCCGCATCGAGGTGGCGGCCCCCGCGAAAGTGCCGTATCTGCTGTTCGGTTATAAAGTACCGACCCTGGGCACGGCCAAAACCGACTGGGAGCCCTATGCCCTGACCGTGCTGGCCCAGATTCTGGATGGCGACAACAGTGCCCGGCTGGCGCGCGAGCTAGTGCGCGGCCAGGAAATCGCCGCCAGTGCCGGGGCGGGGTATCGGCTGGCCGCGCGCCTGGATAACCTGTTCCTGTTCGAGGGCCGGCCCAGCCAAGGCCATACTGTGGCCGAGCTGGAACAGGCCCTGCTGGCGGAAATCGAGAAACTGCAGACCACCCTGGTTGACGAGGCCGAGTTGGCCCGGGTCAAGGCCCAGGTCGTGGCCGGGGAGATCTATGAGCGCGATTCCATTCAGCATCAGGCCATTCAGCTTGGCCTGTACGAAACCATCGGTCTAGGTTGGCAAGCGGCCGAGGCTTACCCGGATCGCATTCAGGCAGTCACGGCCGAACAGGTACAAAGCGTGGCGCGTCAGTATTTGGTGCCGCAGCAGCGGACACTCGCCGAGCTGGTACCCGAGGCTATCGACTCGGCCGAATCGCCCGAACTGCCTGATTCGGCCGCCCCAGCCCAGTCAGCCCCCACTACAACCCCGCCCACAAGCCAGGAGTGATGCATGCAACCGAGCCATTGGTTCATTTCTCTGCTGATCAGCATTTGGCCTGCCCTGACCTGGGCCGTGCCGCCTATCCAGCATTGGCAGACCGACAACGGCGCCGGGGTGTATTTTATTGCGGCACCCCAACTACCGATAGTGGATGTACGGGTCGTATTCCGCGCCGGCAGTGGCCGGGATGACGAGCAGCCCGGCTTGGCGCGGCTGACTAACCGCCTGCTGGATGACGGTGCCGGTGCTTGGGATGCCGATACCATCGCCACGCGTTTCGCCCAGGTCGGTGCCCAGTACAGTGCCGGCTCGGCCCGCGATATGGCCTGGGTGACCCTGCGCACGATGACCGCCGCGGATGCCCGCGAACAAGCGATAGCAACGTATCTTGAAGTGCTCGGCGAGCCCAATTTCCCCGCTCAGGCCATCGAACGCTTACGACGCCAAACCCTGGTCAGCTTGGAAAAACAAGCCGCTGATCCGGCTTCCCTGGCCAGTAAGGCTTTCTACCGGGCCATCTATGGCGATCATCCGTATGCCTCGCCGGTGACGGGTACCGAGGCCGCCGTCAAGGCCATCGAAGCGGCGGATATACGCGATTTTTATGCGCGTTATTATGTCGCCAAAAATGCCACCATTGCGTTGGTGGGCGATATCAATCGAGCCCAAGCCGAGAAGCTGGCGAGTCGAATCAGTGCCGTACTCGAACCCGGCATGGCGGCGCCGCCTCCGCCGTCGGTACCGCCGTTAAAGGAGGCCAAGACGGTCCACATCGGCTTCCCGTCCCAGCAGGCCCATATCTATATCGGCCAGGCCGGTATGCGGCGCCAGGATACGGATTATTATCCGCTGTATCTCGGCAATCATGCTTTCGGGGGCAGTGGCTTTACGTCGCGCCTGGTTAAGGAAGTACGCATCAAGCGCGGCTTTGCCTATAGTGTTTATAGTTATTTCTCGCCCATGGATGTGCGTGGGCCGTTTATGATGGGCCTGCAGACCAAGGTTGACCAAGCTGAGGAGGCGGTGGCCGTCGCTCAGGAAGAATTGGCGCAATTTGTGGAAAACGGGCCCACGCCCACCGAGCTCGAGGCCAGTAAGGCCAATATCACCGGCGGGTTCCCTTTGCGCATCGCCAGCAATCAATCGCTGGTGCGCTATGCCGCGATGATCGGCTTTTATGATTTGCCCTTAAGCTATCTGGAGCGCTATACCAGCCGTATTGAGGCGGTGACACGCGAGCAGGTGACGCAGGCCTTCCAGCGGCGGATTGATCCGCAGCGGTTGGTGACGGTGATTGTCGGTGGCGAAGCGCGGGAAACCGACCCGTAGCGCTCGGCCTGGTGCGCCCGGGCGCTTGCGCATCGTCGGCGGTCGCTGGCGCGGTCAGCGATTGCCGGTGCCGCCTGCGCCGGGGCTGCGGCCGACCCCGGATCGGGTGCGCGAGACGGTATTCAACTGGCTGCAAACCGATATCGTTGGCGCCCGTTGCCTGGACTTGTTTGCCGGCAGTGGCGCCTTAGGCCTGGAAGCTGCCTCGCGGGGAGCCGGCGAGGTCGTGCTGGTGGAAGCCGCGGCACCGGTGGCCAGGCAGCTGCGTGAACAAGTAACGCGATTGCAGGCAAACGGGGTCGAAGTACGCCAGCAAAGCGCCCAGGCGTATCTGGCCAGCGGACCGGCGCCGTTCGATGGAGTGTTTTTGGACCCGCCTTTTGACGCTGAGTTGCTGGAGCCGATTTGCCGCGGCCTGGATAAACGGGGCTTGCTCAAACCGGGGGCATGGGTGTATGTGGAAATGGCGGCTATAGCCGCGCCCCTGGTATTACCCAAAACCTGGTACTGGGTGCGCAGCGATACAGCCGGGGATGTGGCGTATGGGTTGGTAGTGGCTGAGAAAATTCAATAGGCTTGGCGGGCTAAAGCCCGCCCTACAACCATTACAACCATTAAATCCGCCCTACGGTGGGCCGATTTCAATTGACCCCCTGGGTTCTCAAGCAGCGCTTGAGAACCCAGGGTATCTCATGACGGTTGGAGAGCGGGCACACAACTAGAAGGAGTAGACCATTTCCATGATGCCAAGAAGCTGGTCATCGCGGGAGCCGCCTTCGCCATCGGAGAACTGGTTATCCAGGGACTGCGAATCGTAGCGCAGTTCCGCGCGAGCCAGCAGGTTGTTGGTAAGACTATGATCGATGGTACCGGTGATGGAGTAGGCTTCTTCGTTATCGGCGCCACCATCGTGATCAAAGGCGATGTACTCGCCGCGCAGGGCCATGCCGGTGCTCGGTAGGACTGCATAGCGTCCGGCGACCGCGATGGCATGCGCGGAGGGATCCGGACCGCCGGGGCGACCGAAGGCTCCTGGTGTATCCTTGTACCAGTTGTAATCATAGTTTAGCCAGACCGACATATTATCCATGGG
>CAYFSA010000017.1:17943-25183 GCA_964345605.1 uncultured Ectothiorhodospiraceae bacterium | reverse complement strand
TATCCTTGTACCAGTTGTAATCATAGTTTAGCCAGACCGACATATTATCCATGGGATCGGCCGAAACCAGTAGATCGAGCATGCCGTACTTGTCCTCGCCGTTATCGCTGGGGGCGCCGGACTGCGAGCCGTAGATGCCACTCACGCCGGCGTACAGCATGTCATTGCTCCAGGAGACCTGGCCGGTGACGGCCTTGTCGTTGTCCGAGTCGAACTGGGCATCACTGAAAGGATCATTAACCACGCCCAAGGCCACGCCGATACCGCCCTCGAGTTCGGTCGAGGCGATCGCGCCGACATGATTGACCGGCTGCAGGCCCCAGACCAGCCCTCGGGTGATATTGAAGTTGTCCGCGGTCTGCACGACCTCGCCGCCGAGCAGGGTCCACAGCTCACCGATATCGAACTGAATGCCATTGCCCACGGGGATCAGATAGCTGGCATAGGCGGAGTAGATTTCCAGATCATCGGTGCCGCCGCCGCCAGCGGCCCCATAGGCCATATCGACATGAAAACCGCCCCGGCTGGCTTCCGTGGGCGCTTTGTCCAGACCGAGCCAGAACTGATTCAGCGAGAAGGTGTTCGGCGTGGTGCCGCCATAAGGGAAGGCGCCGACCACTTCCCCATCGTCTTCACGGGGATTGAACAGGTCTTGGATGTAGGTCGCCGAAACCCAGCCGAACAGGGTCGTCGACGACAAGGCCGGCTCCTGCTCGGCCTGTGAACGCGCAGCGTAGGCATCGAGCTTGGCCTGTTGGGAATCAACCTTGTCCTGCAGATCCATTACCATGTCCCGCATTTCCGAGAGCTCCCGCTCGACCATGTCCTGGGAAAAGACCAGGGGACTTGCCAGCAATAGCCCAGCGCCCGCGAGCATGGCCGTGTATTTTTTGTGCTGCATGATAAACCTCCGCTTCAAGCGATGATATAAATGGTCAGTTAGGCCGAGGCCCGTTGCAAAACCTTACAAATACTCTAAATGTCCAGCTGATCCGGCGTTATATTGCTATATTATCGGCTCACTTGGCCAGCGCCGAGGCTCACTCAAGGATATAACAGAATGCCTGATTGCCTAGCCGGATGCTGAGGAATATTACAAAGCCTGACCTCAACGTCAAGCGCGCTATGTAACTGAAATTGTGTGGATTTGCAGGATGGGTTCAGGGCGGTAACTCACGGCGCTGTCGCAAATGCGACAAAATGGGTTGGCAGGCACCCCGCTGGATTGAAAAATACGCGTGGCAGCAGATAGCTGCGTCGCTGTCGCAAACATGACAAAGGCGCGCAGTGTGTCGTTTCCATAACAGCCGGGCAGCTCATGGTGAGTTGAACATTTGAATCGTTAACGGGTCATTTCCGAGCAAGCGTGGCGTCGGCACTGCCAGACAGTTGCCCACGCCGGCGCTAGCCGGTCAAGCGAGCCGGCTCTGCTTCAGCAGAGGCCCCGCCCACTGTCGTGGCAGACTCGGCGCCGGCAACGACAACCCGGTTGCGGCCAAGATGCTTGGCCTTGTATAAGGCGTCGTCGGCCCGCTTGATCCAGCTTGCCAGGGAGTCGCCACGCTGATGCTCGGCAACGCCCAGGCTGGCCGTGATATGACCCACACCCGGGAAGGTCGCCCGCTCGAGATCGCCGCGAATCGTTTCGGCCAGTTTGACGCCGCCGGCCGCATCCGTATTGGGCAGCAGCAACAGGAATTCTTCGCCTCCCCAGCGGCCGAGGATATCCGAGCCCCGCACGCGCCTGGCCAAGCGCACTACAAAGCTTTGCAGCACGGCATCGCCCACCGGATGGCCATAGCCATCATTGATGGCCTTAAAATGATCGATATCGATTAGGATTAACGCATAGCGCTCATTATCTCGATCCGCTTTATGCATGAGATGCGTGATTTGCGCTTCGACATGCAGACGGTTATAGGCACCGGTCAACGCATCATGAGTGGCGCGGCGTTCGAGCTCGTTTTCGAGCTGTTTGCGCTCGGTGATGTCGCGGCCAAATAGGATCACGCCAGTGACCGTATTCGAGTTGACCTCATGAATGGGATAGGTATGCATCTCTAGCCAACCGATGCCAGTGTGCTCGGGGCCGGGCAGGACATGGGAATCCGTGCGGCCAGTTTGTAAGGTTCTAAGAGCAGGGCATTCCTCGCAAGCGGCAGTGGCACTACAGAGGACTTCGTAGCACTTGCGGCCGGCCAGAGCCGGCGGGTCGGTGAGCCATTGCTGGACGGACGGATTGACCTGCTGAATCGTCAGGTCAGCGGCTAATACGATGATGCCGTCCTGGATGCTGGAGAATATTGTGTTGAGAAAGGCCTCATTGTGCCGCAAATTTTGCTCGGTTTTTTTTTGCTCGGAGATATCGAGCAACGCCAAATGCCAAACAGGTTGTCCTTCCGCTGATAAATCCGTGGTGGTTTGGCAGCGAATTTGACGCGCATCGCCCGCTGAGTTGCCGTCTAGGATGATTTCCTCGAGACTGTCACATTGGCTTTCGGCTTGCAGAGCCCGATGGAGATGAGTGCTGAACAAGGCTTCTTGGCCGCGGCTCAGGAAATCGGCAAAATGCCTGCCGAGTAAGTGCTGGCGCGAAGCACCGAGTAATTGGGTGCCGCTATGGTTGATTTCCTGTATATGGCCTCGTTGATTGAGCGTAACAAACCCGACCGGAATACGATTGAGCAGCTCGTGGTACCGTGTTTGAATTGCTTGCAATTGGTTTTGAGTCGCTTGCAATTGCTGTTGCCGCACCTCGAGCTCCATTTCTTTGATGTGCAGCTGGAAACCGAGCTCGGTGAGCTGCGCGGCCGGTACGTTCATACCACGATGCACTTGATTGATTTCGAACGATGTCGACGGTAACAGCGTTGCTTCATTGAGAGGTTCTTCCGCACTCATGGAGCTATTCCCGCAACTATATCAAAAGCAGTGTTCGTCAGCTGCTGCAGTGCCTTCATTGCTGCTTGGGTGGATGCCATGATTTCCATCACTCGTTTTGAGATCATTGCTGGTTGGTCGAGCTGATTCCATCAAAAAGGGTAATACTTGCAAGCATTATGTGCTTTGTCTGCTGCCTCTTGATAGTGGTTTATAGTTTGTCGTTTGTCAAGTTGCCGCTAAGTGATTTATTTCAGGTAAGTGCCGAATACCATCAAAATTGGCATATATGATGCGTATTGCTGGCGGATATTGGTACTGTACCAGTTCCCTGATGATGGGTTGTTTTTTAGTCGTGAGGACCTGTGGCTGAGCGCTCAATATTTTTATTTTAATGTAAATATAAATTGCAGATTGAATGATGAATGGTGATTCGCGGCAAGCTGTGGCGATATTGCGAGAGCCCCGTCGGGCTGGCTGGCGCCGGATGCAGCATTTGGCCGGTGTGCTGACGACGACCCGAATCGCGGAAATACCTGCTTTGCTCGAGGAACTGGAGGCCGCCGTTGGCAAACAAGGCTACTGCGCGGCGGGGTTTATGGCTTATGAAGCAGCGCCGGCCCTGGATGAGGCGTTGCAAACTCATGATGGGGCAGGTTTTCCGTTGGCTTGGTTCGGTGTGTTTAAGGCGAGCCAACCGTTGACCCGGCTGCCGGCCAGTGCCGAGCAGCAGCCGGGTCTTGGGTTGGCCTGGCAAAGCGAGGTGACGGCCGCTCATCATCAGGCCGGCATCGCGGCCATTCGCCGCTATATCCAGGCCGGCGATATTTATCAGGTCAATTATACTTACCGGCTCCATTGCCGAGCTGACACCGACCCCTGGGCGTTGTTCGTTCAGCGTGTCGGCGGCCAGGCACCGCCCTATGCCGCTTATATCGATACAGGTGAATGGGTGATCTGTAGCTTGTCACCCGAGTTGTTCCTGCGATTGGAAGGTGAGCAGGTGTGGTCGCGTCCTATGAAGGGCACGGCGGCGCGGGGACTGTGGCCCGCGGCGGATCGGGTCGAAGCTGCCGCGCTGCGGCGCTCGGCAAAAGAGCGTGCCGAAAATGCCATGATTGTGGATATGGTACGCAATGATTTAGGCCGGATCGCCACGGTTGGGAGTGTTGTTGTTCCTGCCTTGTTCGAACTCGAACGCTATCCGACTCTGTGGCAAATGACATCCTTGGTACAAGCCCATACCCAAGCGCGCGTACCGGCCATATTGCGGGCCGCTTTCCCGGCTGCCTCGATCACGGGCGCGCCCAAAACCCGTGCCATGCAGATTATTCGGCAGCTCGAAACGAGTCCCCGCCGCATTTACACCGGTACGATCGGATTTATGGCGCCGGATCACACGGCTCAATTCAATGTCGCGATTCGTACCTTGCTGTTTCACCGTCCTTCAGGGGCCTGGGAGTACGGCGTGGGCGGCGGTATCGTCTGGGACTCGGTGCCGGCCTGCGAATGGCAGGAAAGTCTGACCAAGTCACGGGTTATTACATCGTCACCAACACCATTTGCGTTATTGGAAACCTTATTATGGACGCCCGAGCGAGGCTATTTCTTGTGGCGTTATCATCTGAGCCGGCTTGCCGAAAGCGCCGCCTATTTTGCTCTGGCTTTCGATCAATGCGACCTGCAGGCCAAGCTGCAAGCTATGGTAAGTTGTTTTCCCCAACGCCCACAGCGCGTGCGCATCCAACTCGACCAGGACGGCAGGCTGACCACCGATTGGCGCGAGCTCGGCGCCGAGGATATGCGGTTCAAGCCAGTAACCCTGGCGGGTGCGCCGATTGACCGAGACGATGTGTTTATGTACCACAAAACGACCCGGCGGGCGGTCTACACAGCCGCGCGGGCCAGCCGCCCGGCTTATGAGGATGTGATACTGTTCAACACCAACGCAGAGGTTACCGAATCAACGCTGGCCAATCTTGTGATCACCACTGCAGATGGGCGCTTGGTTACGCCTCCCATCGCCTCGGGCTTGTTGGCTGGCACTTATCGGGCATGGCTTGTGGCGCAAGGTTTAGTCCAAACGCAGGTTGTTTCAGTCGAGGCAATGTTCGCCAGCCCCCGCGTCTACCTGATGAACAGTGTTAAGGGGCTGCAGCGCGTCACTGTGGATCGGCTGTAACCAATAGGCTAACGCTTTGCTGATCATTGACTTAACGCTGTCGCTGCAACAGCGTCTCGTAGCGTTCGATCAAGTGATGGGAGCGGCGTTGGGGCGCCTCTGTGATCTCCTGCAGATTGAGCTCGAGCGGTGGCGAGATTGGGTAGTGAGTAGCCGTCGTTTGCTCGAGTGACAGGCTCCGGCTCGCCAGTGTTTGCAAACGCTCCAGGCGGGCGCCAAATTCCTCATGCAGGAATTGAACGGCTTGGTCATCAAGCTTGATGCCGTAAGAAATGACTAACGTCGTCGCCAATTGCTCGGCGAGACGATCAAGACGATCTTCGATTTCCTGCGCCAAAGCAGTGCCCAGCCCGGCCTTGGCGGTAGCCGAGCTGGCGGGCTCGAGGCCACTGAGGTTGATGGCATTGCTGGCATTGATCGCGCGCTGCACTTGGGGATCACTCAAGCCGAGATGAAAGCTCAAGGCCGAGGTGACGCGCATGGCCAGCGGTTTGGCCAGGGCCAAGCTGAACAGGCGCTCGCGGCCATTGCTGCCGAACACGATGCGCTGATCCCGCAGCTTGATCCCCATGTCCTGGAAATATTCGGCGAGCGTTTCAGCCATTGCCAGTTTCTGGGTGTCTTGGAGCACGATATGTTCGCGGTTAATGCGCAGCCCCGGCTTCTGGCGGTTGCCGATCAGCGTGTTGGCATGGCGTTTTTTATTGTTGACCATCGTTTCCCAGCGGCGCCGGGATTCCAGAAAGACCAAGTGACGCCGTCTGACCTGCTGGTGGGCCCGGTGTAGACTGCGGCATAGCTTCAAGGCAGCACGCAGCACGTCGATCTGGCGGCGCAGCGTACTGCGTTCATGCCAATAGCCTTTGTAGACGGCTTGACCGGTATGGGCCAAGGCGGCATTGAGCTGTTCCAGGCCCTGCTTGATCGACGTGACTAATTCCTGTGGCGAAGTGCCGGCCTGCGGTGAATCGATGGTGGTTTCCTGGCATTCGGCCAAGAGTGTGACGGTAGCCTTGAGACGACTGTGGACCCGCAACTGCGAAACCCGATATTGATTCCGGCGGCGTTCGAGCTCATCGGTGGCCTTGGCAAGCCGCCAATCCCCGCGATAGGTAAAAACTAGCATGGGAATCTTCCGGCCACAGAGCATTTCAAAGGCAAACACTAAAAGATTTTCAATATCGGCCAGCAGAATCAGATCTTCGTTGCCCTCCGCCGAAGCGGCTAGAATGCGCTCAATGAAACCGTCTGTGCGGGTGATGCCGGCTTGCAGAGTCGGTGCCCGGCCGGTCAGGCGGTCACGCAATAATGCTGCTTTCTCCGGTGCGGTTTTGTTCAGCTCGCTCAAAACCGCATCAGCCGTTTGCCCAATACTGGCGCTGATTTCCTCGACTCGATGGTACAAGCCGGCCCGGCGGAAGATCTCGATGCGCTTGATAGCTTCGGCCAATGCCGAATTATCGGTCAGCTCCCGAACCGCAACCGCTATGTATTCGGGACCGAGATCGGCTTTGCGCAATAGCAAGGCGGCCGCTTCACGCCGGCGCTGGTCGGCATCCAGCGTCTGCAGATGCAAATCCCGCACAGCGAAAATCAAATCGGGCAGCAGATCAAGTACCTGAGTAAGATCGTTCTGGGCTTTTTCCTGGCGGGTATTGCGCAGGGCAGTATGCGTCAGCCGCGTGACGATACTGATGAGGCCAGCGATGATAGAATAAGTCAGGAAAAAGATCAGGTAGTTGACCGGGGGGACCTTGCCATAGCCGAAATAATAGCCGCCGACCGCCGCGATAAACGTCACCGGCCCTGCGGTCCAGACCAGCTCTAGGAAAGAGATAAGCCAGGGGACTTTCCGAACACTCTGGGAAATGGACTCGATACGGTCTTGGCCGCGGTGTTCGAGATAAACGCTGGGTAGCTCGGTTGAGGGTTTATTGGTCGCGGTACGCGCAGTTGATGTCGGGGCGGAAAAGGGCCAAAGACGCATGAGGGCAGTGTCATCAAGGATTGCACGGCAAAGATGGTAACAGGCAAATTAACATGATTATGCCGCATCAATGTATTATTGTTGCAAGCGTTCGCGGCGCGAATCCGCATGAACGGATGAATACGGATAAAACCTGTGCCGCCGGCTGGCAGCCGGCGGCCCTTTCTATGTCCAGCGATTAACGCAGGGGA
>CAYFSA010000017.1:2137-17843 GCA_964345605.1 uncultured Ectothiorhodospiraceae bacterium | reverse complement strand
TGCCGCCGGCTGGCAGCCGGCGGCCCTTTCTATGTCCAGCGATTAACGCAGGGGATTATAGTTGGGATAGACTGTCAGGCAAGTACTCTTCTTCGTCTTTCTTATGAGTTCTTTGCGGGGTCGGGAGCTCGACGGTGAGATCGGTCGACAAGCTGGGTTCATCGCGCGGGACGCTGGCCTGCGAGCGTACCACCCAATCGCGCACGGCCTTGGGCATATCATAAATTTCAATGTGGTGACGGAAGGCGATGCCATGTGGATAGGCCGAACAGATGACGCCGTAGGCTTCAGTGAGCGTGCCATCGGGCAAGCTGATCTCGAGCTTGATGCGTTTACCCGGTTTGACAAATCGGGCACTGACCACTCCCAGACCCCCTTGGGAGAGATTGTCAACCCGGCAAGGTTTATATACGCCGCTCGGTCCGATCCGCATCAGGCCAGTACGTTTGATGCGCGCGCGAACCTCGCGCGTCGCGATGCGCCGATAACGACGCCGCTCCCGAGGCTTTTTGCGGTCACCGGCTTTTTTCAATTTGCCCTTGGGGCGTTTGCCAGGTCGCTGCGGGCGCGTTGCCGCGTTCGGGTCCTCCAGTCTGGTCGTGTTTTCATCCAGTTGATGTAGATTCTGCGACCTTGCATCGAGTACTATCGACTGTTGCCGAGAGGATTCGGCCGATTCGTCTTCGGGTGTCATTGGTGATCGCTTCTGCGAGTCATGCTCACATTGATTGGGCCGATTATAAAAGGACGGTGTTCGCTTGGCGTTAGGCATGCATTCGCTATTATGAGTAAGCCTGCCCGACCAGGAGGTGTCCTTGGCAATGTTGCATTTCGATGATTATCCAATAAGAAGCGCATCGCAGCAACTAACAGCGAGGCTTTGCTGAGGCCGTTTGCGGGGGCGTGGCGACATACATGATGCGCCTCGGCTATAATCGCCGGCGTTCGATTGTCGCTCATATTAGGGGGTTATTATGTATATCTTTGCCGCAGTCATTGTGCTCGATCTGATTTTGGGGTTTGTGGTCGGTCGGATCAGTAAGGCGTTTGAAATCATGCTCATATTAACCCTGGGTGCGGGCATTGGCAGTGCCTTGCTGGAGCAGCTTACGGTCTATTTACTGACTGACCGCGGTCTGGCTGAGGTTGCCATGCATTTGCTAACCGGTGTTTTAGTGCATGTTGCATTGATCGGACTCATTGCTTCGCGCGTGCGTCGGCGTAGGCTGGCAGCCTCTGCAGCAACGGCCACAACGACTGCCGCGTCAGCGGATGCGGCTGAGTGAGCGCGCCAGATGACTGCAATCATCCGGATTTTTGACCAAAACCTGAGATTTGGCAATGAATCGCTGGGCGAAATTGGGCAGTCTCCGCGCACAGCTACATTATGCTCGGGATTCGTTGTTTGAATACCATTGCGGTTTATCCAGGTACCTTTGATCCGCTCACGCACGGCCATACCGATGTGGTTCGGCGGGGGACGCGAATCTTCGATCGGGTTGTGGTTGGAGTCGCCCGGGATACCCATAAAAAACCGGTGTTCAGTTTCGAGCAGCGCGTTGCCATGGCACGTCAGGCCCTCGAAGGGGTGGCTGGCGCAGAGGTGATCGGCTTTCAAGGCCTGCTCGCCGAATTCGCCCGGCGTCAAGGCGCGCGCGTGATTCTGCGGGGCTTTCGGGCCGTGTCCGACTTCGAATACGAAGTGCAGCTGGCCAGTATGAACCGCGTGCTGGCTCCCGAGCTCGAATCTGTGTTCCTGACTCCATCCGAGGAACATGCATTTGTTTCCTCGAGTCTAGTACGGGAGATTGTCGCCCTCGGGGGCGATGTCTCACAATTCGTTGATGAGCGGGTTGCGCAAGCCCTTAAAGAGGTCTTGCTGCCTGCCCAACGCTAATTTAGCCGACGAGGTGTTGTTATGGCGCTAATGATTACTGATGAATGCATCAATTGCGATGTTTGTGAACCGGAATGCCCGAATAATGCGATTTCACCGGGCGATGAGATCTATGTGATCGATCCCCAGCGCTGTACCGAATGTGTTGGTCACTTCGATACCGCACAGTGTGTCGAGGTCTGCCCGGTCGATTGCATCGTGACCAATCCCGATCACAAGGAAGGCGAGGACGAGCTCAAGGCCAAATATGAGCGGTTAAAGGCCGAAGGGATCTGTTAATTGCGGAGTGAGCCGCGTCCTTTGGGGAAGCCTCTGCCGCCGAGCCATGCCTAAACGGGCCCTGCTCGGCGGTATTTTCATTGGCTTTTGGCTCGGCTTGCAGCCGCTTTATGCGGCCGAACCGAGCCGGGCGGCTGATGCCGTAGCCAGTGCGCGGCCGGCTGCTACCGAAGCCGGCATGGCGATGCTAGCGCAAGGCGGCAATGCTTTCGATGCCGCCGTGGCAGTAGCGGCTGCGTTAGCCGTGGTCGAGCCATACGGTTCGGGCCTTGGCGGCGGCGGTTTTTGGCTGCTGCGTCCGGCCGCTGGCGAAGCAATCATGGTCGATGGTCGTGAAACAGCTCCATTGGCGGCTGAATCCACGCTCTATCAGGATGCTTCGGGCCAAGTGCAGCGCTCGTTATCCCTGAATGGTCCCCTGGCGGCCGGCATACCCGGCATGCCGGCAGCGCTCGTGCACATCGCCGCAGCCTACGGTGACTTGCCACTGCGGCGGACTTTGGCGCCGGCGATCCGTTTGGCCCGCGAGGGTTTCGCAGTCGATGAAGCTTACCAGCGCCGCGCTCGCTTTCGTCAAGCCGTGCTGCTGCAGTCGCCGGCGGCGGCCGCAGTGTTTCTCGATGACGGGGCCGTTCCGGCGCAAGGCAGTAGCATACGCCAGCCCGAGCTCGCCGCCACATTGGAACGTTTAGCAGCCAAAGGGCGTGACGGTTTTTATGAGGGACCTGTTGCTGAACGCTTGGTAACCGGCGTGCGGGCTGCGGGGGGGATTTGGCAGGCCCGCGATTTGCGGGACTACCGAATTGTGGAGCGCCAGCCTATCCGGGGAACTTACCACGGCATGCAGGTCATCAGTGCTGCACCACCGTCTTCCGGTGGGGTCGTGCTGGTGGAAGCCCTGAATATTTTAAGTGGTTACCGCCTCGAGCAAGTCGGTAAGGCTACACGCATTCACCTGGTTACCGAGGCAATGCGCCGGGCCTATCGCGATCGGGCGGCTTATCTCGGCGATCCTGATTATATCGATATGCCTCTGGAGCGGCTGCTGCATCCCCAGTATGCCGCTGGCCTGCGTGCTGGCATCGCCATGGATCGGGCGACGCCTAGCGAGACACTGGCCGCGATTCCCATGCCAGACAACAACCAGGGCCGCGATACCACCCATTATTCGGTCTTAGATGCGGCAGGTAATGCGGTCGCCGCTACCCTTTCCATCAATTATCCGTTCGGCTCAGGGTTCATGCCCCCGGGTACCGGGGTGTTGCTCAACGACGAAATGGATGATTTCGTCGCCAAACCCGGGGTACCCAATGCCTATGGGCTGATAGGCAATACCGCCAATGCCATTGCCCCGGGCAAACGCATGCTCTCGAGCATGTCGCCGACTATAGTGAGCGATGCTGAGCGTCTGGCCATTCTGGGAACCCCGGGCGGCAGCCGGATTATCAGCATGGTCTTGCTGGCAAGTCTGGCCTTTGCCGAGGGTGCCGATGTCGAAACGCTCGTGTCACTGCCGCGTTATCATCATCAATTCCTCCCCGATCGCCTGCAATTCGAAGCCAACGCCTTGTCGACAGCAATCCGGCAGCGTCTGACCGACATGGGCCATCAGCTCGACCCCATGCGCCGGCAATACGGCGATATGCAGGCTATCATCTGGGATCAGCAGGCAGGTGAAGTGACCGCAGCGAGCGATCCGCGTGGCCAGGGCAAGGCAGATGTCGTGCCCTGACCGATAAGTCCGGCCTGCACGGTAGGGGCGATTTTAATCGGCCCACCGGCGTCGCATGAGCTGTTTGTAGCCTTCTAGCGCTGGCAGCGCGGACAATAATACGTGCTGCGCTGACCTAGATTGATTTGCCGGATTGTTTCACCGCATTGGCAGGGTTCACCGGCCCGTTCGTAAACTGCAAGCTCAATGCGAAAGTAGCCTGCCCGACCGCCGGCGTCGGTGAAATCCCGCAATGTCGTCCCACCCTTGGCGATCGCCTCTAGCAAGACGGTTTTGATGGCCTGCGTTAAACGCTGGTAACGGTCAGCGCTGATCCGCCCGGCTGCCCGTCTGGGGTGAATGCCGGCGTGGTAAAGGGCCTCGTTGGCGTAGATATTGCCGATGCCGACCACGACCTGCGCATTCATAATGAAGTTTTTCACGGCTACTTGGCGGCCGCGGCTGAGTGTATAAAGATAGCGGCCGGTAAACGGGTCTGAGAACGGCTCAGGGCCGAGCGTGCTCAACAGGGGATGTTGCTCTGGAGGCTCCCTAGTCCAATGCAGGGAGCCGAAACGCCGTGGATCGCGCAGCCGCAACAGTTGACCGCTGGCCATGATGAAATCGATATGATCGTGGCGGGTTGGGGAGGTATCATTGGAGAGCACGCGTAAGCTGCCTGACATGCCGAGGTGTAAAATGAGATGGCCTTGATCGAGCCCGAGCAGTAGGTATTTGCCACGGCGAGTCACGGCGTGAATGGTTTGACCGGTGACCTGGGCGGGTAAGGCGGCATCGATCGGCCAGCGCAGCCGCGGCTCGCGGATGATGACACCGCTAATGCGTTGCCTGAGCAGATGCGGCGCAATCCCGCGGCGCGTGGTTTCGACTTCCGGTAATTCAGGCATGGCTGGCGTGCTCTTGGGCCGTATTCAGGCCAGTGCGCCAAACGGTTCGGCATATAGTCCTTCGATTTCAACCAGCAGGTCGGTGCGGCAAATATCACCGCAAAGGACCCAGAAAGGCAACGCGGGCTGCAGGTGCTGGGCGAGATAATCATGCACCGTTTCCATCTGTTCGGGGTAGCGCACATACGCCTTGAGCAGTGTCAGCGGCGGCAAGGGCGTCTGTTGTTCAGCTTGGGCGCGGTCCACCAGGGCGGTGAAATTGCGCAGGGCTTCCTTGAGCTGGGTGATGACATCGTCATGGCGGGTTTCGTGGCCGACGATGCTGGCGGTACCGGAAATATACAGATGGGTTGAGCTTGGCCAAGATTTGGCAGTGGCGCGGGCGAAACTCGGCTGACGCGGCCCGTAGCGGGCCGGATAACGATCGGCGGCTACTTGCCGGGGATTCTCGATGCGGCGGCCCGGCTGCGCTGCTGCCAGAAAATAGATTAGCAAACCGGCTGCATGGCTGCCGATGGCTGTGGCTGCTGGGGTCGGCCAATGGGCGGCACCGTCGATCGCCCGGCCGCGACCGATACAAAAGGCCTGATAGCGTTCCAATTCGCCGGCGCGGCCGTTAATCGCCGGGAAATAGTTCCACAGGCGCAACAAATACGGATGCGGGCCCGCCGCCAAGGCCTGTAGGATTTGTTGATAGGCATATTTGCTCGCTGCCTCGAGATCGCTGAATGCGGTCTCGTCGAGATGGATTTGCCCTATGCTCAAGCAAGACGTCGTGGCAAGAATAACAGCACCGTGTTGATACTGTTGCACCGGCTCGGTGCCACGCCAGACTTCGAGTGCCGTCGAGGCCGTCAAGGGATGCAATGGAATGCGGATATCGCGCGCGTCAAATGCCACCGGCGTGCTGGGTGTGGTAAAGCTTGCCGCTTCGCCGTAGCGAATCACGGCCAGCACGGTCGGGTCGGCTAACAAGCCTTCGGCGTCATCAGCAGCAGCGGTCGCTAGGCACAGTGGGGAACATTCAGCCATAAACAAGTTCTTGGTTCACCGAGCAAAACACCAGTTGGACAAAATGTTAACATGAAATGCCCCGAACAGCGGGTCAACAGGCGTCAATGCCTGGCCAGGATTAAGTATGCTGAAGGGTAAATGCGCGAGCATTTGCATATCAGCTCCCATCAACGAGGTTGATAAACAGTGTCGGATACCATCGCTGAAATTGAGCTAGGCAACAAAAAACTCGACTGGGCGCGGGCCCATATGCCGGTGCATGCCGCTTTGCGGCAACGCTTTGGAGTCGAACGGCCTTTCGCCGGTTTGACGATTGGCGTGTGCTCGCATATCGAAGCCAAGACCGGTATTTTCCTGGAAACCTTGGCAGCGGCGGGCGCGGAAGTGGTGTTTGCCGGCAGTGAGCCAGGCTCCAGCCAAAATGATGTGGTTGCGGCTTTGAATACACAAGCCGGTATTACCGGCTATGCGCGGCGGGGTATCAGCGAGGCGGAGTTGGAATCGCTGCATTTGGCTGCGATCGAGCATGGCCCGGATGTGATTCTGGATGATGCAGCGGAGCTTACGGCCCGCCTGGTGCAGCGCCGTCCGGATTTGCTCGCCGGGCTGCGCGGCATGTGCGAGCAGACCACGACCGGAGTGCAGCGCCTGCAGGCCTTGTTCGCCGCCGAGCAGTTGGCGTTGCCGGCTTATGCCGTCAATAACACACCGATGAAGCATGAATTCGACAATGTCCACGGCACCGGCGAGTCGAGTCTGAACAATCTCATGGCGACCACCAATCTCCTGCTGGCGGGCAAGCAGGTGGTGGTCGTCGGTTATGGTGACTGCGGCCGGGGCATCGCCCAGCGCGCCCGTGCCTGGGGCGCCCAGGTCACCATTACGGAAATCGAGCCGCGTCGGGCCCTGCGCGCCCATATGGCTGGCTTTCGGGTAACCGATATGGCTACGGCCGCCGGTATTGGTGAAATTTTCATGACTGCTACCGGCAATAAACAAGTGATTGCCCGCGAGCATTTCGATCGCATGGCCGATGGCGCCGTGCTGGCGAATGCTGGGCATTTTAACGTCGAGATCGATCAGCACGCCCTGGCAGATATGGCGGTCAAGCGCGAGGCGGTGCGGCCTGGGATCGAGGCGTTCGAGCTGGCCGACGGTCGCCGGCTTTACCTGGTGGCCGAAGGGCGGTTGGTGAATCTGGCCACGCCGACGGCCATGGGCCATCCTGTCGAGGTGATGGATCAGACCTTCGCCATGCAGTTCATGGCAGCGCGGCATTTGCTGACCCATTTGGATCAGCTCGCGCCTGGGATTGCCCCGGTGCCCGATGAAGTGGACCGGGAGGTCGCTCAGTTGAAATTGGCGACCTTGGGCATTGAAATCGATTCACTGACCGAGACCCAGCGCCGTTTCATGACGACCTGGAAGGATACCGAGATCAAGCAGTAACCGGTATAAGGCGATTGCCGAGAATCGTTGCGCCCCCAGTCAATGCGCCCTAGTTGTCGGTGTGACTTGAGCCGCACTCGAGATGATATAGCGTTTTCTTGAAACCACCTAATCAAGTCGGGCGCCTTCAAGTGCTTGTTTGACCGTCCCCCAATCGATTTGGTCCGTTTGCTCAAGATGTCGGGCCCAGGCGCGCGCGGCTGCGGCTTGCTTGGGGGCGCCGGCGCCGGTCTCTATGGCAGCCCAAGTTTGAAACGCGGCAATGGCGCCTGGCCGGTCGAGCATCCATAGACGAATATATAAGGCTCGCTGCACCCGATTACGAGCTTGAGTATGCTTGCCTTGTGTCAAAGCTAGTGCCGCCCAGTTTTGCAAGGTGGTGGCCAGCCCGGGCCGGTAGTGTGCTTGCCGAAAGCCGGTCAGGGCGCGGCGATAGGCCTGATCGGCCATAGCGCCGGCGTTTAGGGCGCGGGCTTGATCGGCGCGCAAGCGGGCCACGCGGGCCTTATGGGTTGCTGCTGGGTCTTTGGCGCGATCAATTGCTTCAGCATAACGGACGAGCCATGGTTCAGCCTGGGCCGGCGCCGAACGGATTGCCAATTCCGCCCGCCAGGCAAGTGCTGACAATTGCAGCTCAGTATCCAAAGAGGGCTGTTCGAGCAGTTCATCCAGCTGCGTGCTGGCCTCAGCAGCTTGGTTGTCTGCCGCCAGTAACCGGGCTGCCAACAAGCTCAGGCGCTGCAGCCGGGGCTGCAGGTCAGCGCGGTTGGCGATCTGCCGGGCTTGCTCGAGTTGGCGGCGTGCCGCGGCGAGATTGCCCACCCGCAGCGCGGTTTCAAGCAAATTGATGCGGCTATCGACGATGCCGGCCGGGTCGTCGACACTGCGGAAATAGTCGACTGCCTGCTGGAAGCGTTCGGCAGCAAGCGGGTAGTTATCCTCGGCGAATAACTCCACCCCTTGGGTCAGCTGGCGTTGGCCGGGATGGGTTGGCGCCGGACTGGAAGCGGGCGAGGTCACGCAACCTGTCAGTCCGGCGAGGCCAGTCATCAGAACGGCCAGGGCAAACCGTTTTGCATTACCCATAGCTATTCACCTGCGGGAGGCACCAGGCGTGGCTCGGTGTCTTTGTCGATGGCTTTGGATAAGGGCCAGATGCGCTCGGTCCCCTGCAGGATCCGGTCGACACTGGTGAGCAAGGCGCGGACCCGGACCATGAGCTCGGGGAGCGCCTGCAGTTCGACGTTGGCACTGCCGGCCGCTGTGTTCAACTGCCCCAGCAAGGTGGCGGTGTCCTGGAGCAGGGTCGGCAGGGCGGCGCGCAATTGCTCGGTCATGTCGGCCGTGGCGCCGATGGTGTTCGCCGTGGCCGTGAGGGTGCTGGCCACATCCTGGCGGAAGGCCTCGTCATTTAACGCCAGGCCAGCGGCGCCTTCGCCGGCGGCGAGGCTGTGCGTCACCCGGCGGAAATCGGCAATGATCGCGGCCACGTCGAGAATGGCCTGTTCCAC
This sequence comes from uncultured Ectothiorhodospiraceae bacterium, assembly GCA_964345605.1. Lineage (GTDB taxonomy): Bacteria > Pseudomonadota > Gammaproteobacteria > CAYFSA01 > CAYFSA01 > CAYFSA01. Next base: position 9,074 of record CAYFSA010000017.1, on the reverse strand, counting down.
TTCGGGGGAGACGATCAATTTGCCGAGCGGTCCTTCCCCGGCTACCATGCGATCGCTCAATACCCGAAAGTTATGCGCGGCGACATCGAGCTCGGCCAGGGTTTGCTCCATGCGTTCGGGCTGCATGGCTGTCACGATCTCGGAGACGCCCTCAATGGTGATTTTCAGGCTCTCCAGCACGGGGTCGAGCTCCTGTAGGATTTCATCCAGGGATTTGGGCTCTTTGGTGGCGATGGTCGCGCCGTCGGGGAGCAACGGGGCCTCCGGCGAGCCGGCGCTGATCTGGATACTGGGCTTGCCGAGCAATGACAAGCTGCCCAGCGAGGCCTGCGAATTGGTACGCACCACCGAGCGATGGCGTTCTTCGACGGCAATCACCACATGCACGCGATTGCGCTCATCCAGGCCAACCGAGGCGACCCGGCCGACTTCGATGCCGGACACGCGAATCAAGGTGTCCGGCGCCACGCCTTGGGCATCATTGAAATAGGCGTGAAATTCGACGGTTTGTTTGAAGATATGACTCGCCTTGCTGTTGACGATGACCAGTGCGATCACCACGGCGATCGCCAGCAATGTGAACGTGCCGACCAAGCGTTCCCGCGCGGTGTAGCTGAGGCGGTGGATATAATGTACCCGCTGTGGTTGCTGACTCATGGGGTGGACTCAATGGGGCTGGCGGCAGGGCCGAGCAGGCCACGGACGTGTAAAAACGCGCGGATAGCGGGTTCGGACCGCTGCCATAAGCTCTGGCAGCCGGCCAGCGGCAACAGCGTGTCAGCGGTTAGGAAGAGGACTTCATCCACCAATGGTTGCAGGCGTTGGGCGGCGTTACTGGCGAGCACCAGGGTCAGGCCGCCGGCTTTTAGACGCGCCAAAAATTGCACCAATACTTGCTCCTCCTCGGCTTCCAGACCGGTTAGGGGATTATCCATGAACACGATAGACGGCGCCAACATCAAGCTGCGGCAAAGGGCGAGCTGGCGTTGCTGCAAAGGACTCAAATACGCTGGTAGCTGGCTCGCGTCCCCATCAAACCCTGCCGCCGCCAGCCATTGGCCAGCCTGCGCGGTAATGGCCTCACTGTTTTCAGGGTAATGATAAAAGGCCGGTAAAGTCACATTCTGCAAACCGCTCAGTACAGACAACAAGGGCGTACCGCTGGCAAGAAAGGCCAATTGCCGGCGCAGTCGGCGCCAGGTCCGGCGATCGACATGGGTAATAGCGCGGTTATCAAACCAGAGTTCGCCGCGGGTCGGCGGGTCGACGCCGGCTAGCGCCCGCAGATAAGCCGTGCGTTGCCGGGTATTCGGGCCCATCAGGCAGACGGTGTGCCCCGGCTGAACCCGCAAGCTCATTGAAGGCCAGAACGCTTGGTTATTCCAAGGCAGGGGCTGCAAGGCTTCGGCCACCAGGATCGGCTGAGCGTCCGCTTGCGGCGGCGCCGTTGTAGTAGCAGAGTCGTTCATGCGATGCCGATGGCGATAATGCCGTCAATCATAAAAATCATGGCCAAGCTTACGACCAGGGCGCGCTGGGTCTGTTGTGGTACCTCGTTGACCGAGTTCGTGACTTGCAGGCCATGGAAACAAGCCGCCGCGCCGATGACCAAGCCGAACAACAGGTTTTTGGTGAGAAAAATCAGCATGTCCGCAGGCGGAAACGATTGAGGGAGTACGCTGAAATAACTGAAATAAGCCGGCGCCTTGACCAGCGCCGGCATCAGGATGCCGCTGATCAAGGCGAGAATAGCGAAGTACACCGACAAGACCACCTGGGCGATGGCCGTACCGAGCAACCGCGGGATTACGATAAACCGGTCGATATCCATGCCGAGCAGTTCCAAGCCCTCGATTTCCCCGCGCAGCTTGGCGTTGCCGATGTCCACGGCCATCGCCGAGCCGGAGCGCCCGATGATCACGATGGCTGTGAGCAAGGCACCGAGCTCGAGGACAATTACCTGGATCAGTACGTCGATGACATCGCTGGGATCGCCGAAGACTTCGACGATCGTCACCAGATTGGCAGCGACACTGACGCCGGTAGCCACTGCCAGCAAACTGACCAGCGGCAGTCCATCGATGCCGGTGAAGATAACCTGGGTGAGCGTGGCGTGATAGGTGGCGCGGTTGAACAAGCCTCGATCGTGATCCTGGATTATTGCCTTGACCGCAAAGGTTGCCAAATCCACTAAGTAGAGCACGGCCCGACCGAGCTGCCGGCCCATACGATCCGGAATTGCCAGCAGGGTGTTCAGCATGACCAGTGGTCCGAGTGGCTGCCAGGCACAAGTGACATCGGTTTATGCAGTCGCGTCAGCAGATTGCGGCCGGTCAAGCTCGGCCAGGCGCTCGGGCGTTCCAACATCGGTCCAAAGTCCTGTGAAATAACTGCCAGCGACTTGCTCGGTGGCAATCGCTTGCCGGAGCAGGGGCGCGAGCGGAAACCGGCCGGGTGGTCGGGACCGAAACAGCTCGGGCCGGAACCAGCCGATGCCTGCATAGGTATAGCGTGGTGCGCCCGTGCCGCGAATGCGGCCGGCCTGCAGGGCGAAATCGCCTGCCGTATGGTGGGCTGGGTTGGCGACCAGAACGAGATGGGCAAGGTCATTGAAAGCCAACTCGGGCGCTACTAAAGGGTGGTTGGTAAACACATCGGCATTGATGACCAGAAACGGGGTATCACCTAGCAGATGCAAGGCATTACGGATGCCACCGCCTGTCTCCAAGGCCGTCTCGCCTTCTTCCAAGTAATGGATTTGCAGACCGTAGCCCTTGCCATCGCCTAAAGCCGCGCGTATTTGCCCGCCCAGATGCGCCAGGTTGATCACTACCCGCTGGTAGCCGGCGTGCGCTAAGGCTTGCAGGTGGTAAACAATGAGGGGTTTGCCCCGGACAGGCAATAATGGCTTGGGCGTGTGATCGGTGAGCGGCCGCATGCGCTCACCGCGCCCAGCCGCCAGGATCATTGCCGTCGCACAGGCTGAAGCCGGATTGCTCGTCAAGTGTTCAGCTCGACGGTATCACGCCCTGCCATTTGCCGGTATCGCTGCAATTGGTGTTGGTGCTCATTATGCCCCAAATAATAGGGAGCCACGGCCTCCAATGCAGTTGGGCAAGGCGGTGTGCCTTCCGGACAGACGCTGTCGCACTGCATGGACCGGTAGTTGTCCATGGAAAACGGCTTGCCAGGTACATAGTCAAACACCCTGGCTTGCAACCAGGAGAGCCGGTCATTGAGGCCCACGACACGACAGCGCTTGCCGAGCAGGTCGGCGGTGTAACGGACCAGCTCCGCCAGGGTATAAGCCTTGGGCCCGCATAGATCGACACGGGTCGACTGGGCCGAGGTATGCAGGGCTTGCCCGAAGGCGTCGGCGACATCGCCGACATAGACCGGTGCGAAGCGGGCATGCGGGCAAGCCAACGGTAAAACACCTGGGGCCATCCGCAGGATACCGGCAAAACGATTCAAGAAGCTGTCGCCCGGACCGAAAATCACGGAGGGACGCAAACTGGCGACGTGCAAATCCGGGCCGGCCGCGGCATGCACCAATGCTTCGGCTTCACCTTTAGTACGTAGATAATGGCTCGGCCCCTCGGTGTCGGCATTCAGGGCACTCATGTGCAGCAGCCGGGGCACGCCGGTTTGCCGACAAGCAGCAATGATCTGCCGTGGCAACTCGACATGCGCCTGTTGAAAGCCATGCCCAGACCGCCCCGACTCGTTCAAGATGCCGACCAGATTGATGACCGCGTCGGCGTCGGCAAATTGCTCGGCCAGTGCCGCGCTAGTGTATTCCGTTTGTTTGACGAGGCGCACTTCGGGCATCACTTGAAGCTCGCGATGCCGATGGGGTCGCCGTGACAGCACTTTGACGGCGAATCCCTCTTGAATGAATCGTGGAATCAGATGGCTGCCGACGAAACCGCTGCCACCGAGAATGCAAAGGGTACGTTGCTTCATGGTTTCCGGAATGATCTGGGTTATTATCAAGAAAAGTTTCAACTGTGGATCGGGCCGCAAGCGTACCGCTTGTCGGGGATGAATGCCAGACCTGCGTTAATCCTGCGGATGCTGGACATGCTCGCTGATTTTCACTGCGCTTTGGCCGTTATGCGTGCCTAAATAGCCGCGCAATACCGGGATGTTGTCCGCGAAGAGGCTGACTTTTTCCGGGATCTCGACCTGAATGACATCGCCTTTGCGCATGTGGAGCACTTCGCCGAGACTCAAGGTGGTTTCGGTCAAATTGCATTTGACTTCGATTTGGGCTCCGAGCACTTCATCGCGCAGACTGCGTATCCAGCGTAAATCGACGTCGGAGCGCTCACTCTTGAAGCCCGCATCGAGTTGTTCGCGGATCGGCTCGATCATGGAATAGGGCAGCGTCAGATGCATCTCGCCGCCCCCACCCTCAAGCTCGACATCGAACGAAGTGGTGACCACGACTTCGGTCGGGCCGACCACGTTGGCAAACTGGGGGTTGACTTCCATATTGATGTATTCGAACTCGATCCGATAGACCGAGCTCCAGGCCTCCTGCATGTCCTTGAAGACTTGCTCGACCACGATTTGGATTAAGCGCCGTTCGGTTGCGGTGAACTCCCGACCCTCGACCGCGGCGTGATACCGGCCGTCACCGCCGAAAAAATTGTCCACGATCACGAATACGAGCTTGGGATCGAGGACGATGAGCCCCGTACCGCGCAATGGCTTGACCTTGACCAGGTTTAAACTGGTCGGGACATATAAACCATGCACATATTCAGAGAATTTTAGCATCCGTACCGTGCCCGCGGTGACTTCCGCTGACCGCCGCAACAGGTGAAACAGCCCGATGCGAAACAAGCGCGCGAAACGCTCGGTGATCATTTCCAGGGTTGGCAGGCGTCCCCGGACAATGCGGTCATGGCTGGCAAAATCGAATGGCGTCGGTTCGTCGGTCGGCCCCGCATCCGTCTCGGTTTCGACCGAACCGGCATCGACGCCGTGCAGCAGGGCATCGATTTCCTCTTGGGAGAGGACGTCATTGACTGCCATGGGGTTATTGCATCTTCAGATCAGTAAAATAAACGCCTTGGATCGCCCCCGGGGCGTTTACCCGGGCCAGGATACGGTTGATTTCTTCCAGGATTTTTTTGCGCAGTACTTCTTTACCCTTACGGGTGTTGAGACCCTCGAAGTTCTGCTGACTAAGCAATACCAAGAGGTTGTTGCGAATACGCGGATCATTTTTTGCAATTGCCTCCAGCACCGCTTCGTCATGGGCCATGACCACCAGCTCGAGCTGCAGCATGTCTGCGCCGCGCCCTTCCGTGAGATTGACGATAAAGGCCGGTTCCAACGCCTGAAAGTGGGGCTTGGGGAGCAGGATCGGCGCAGCTTGTTGGGAACCCGCTGGCGGAGCGCTCGCTGCCGAGTCATCACGGTCTTTGAGCAGGAAAAAATAGACGGCCGCGCCAATGCCAAGGAGTAGCAGCAAACCGATCAGCACTAGCAGGATCAGTTTTTTTTTGCCACCGCCGGACTTGGGCTGCTCTTCATTATCTAACTTGAGGTCATTGTTGGCTTTCGGTTGCTTGGCCATGGGTGATCATTCGCTCCGGGCAAACGCATTGAAATACCTGATACATTACTTGCCGCGCAGGGCTTTGTATAGGTATGCCTGATTATAGGGTGATTGAACTTTGGTTATCCGCTGCCTACGAAGAAACTGTATACTTGAGAAAAGCCAGGTTGGCCCAAACCTTATAATGGCAATGATTTCGTGAGTGTTCGTCCCCCTTCCCCCCACGGGGGAAGGGGGGTGGACAATTCAGCTCCGATACAAATTATTATAAAGTTGGGTCTATGTGGTTAGTGAATGAGGATGAATGATGGGTGACAAACTCTGTGAAGATAGTATGGCAATCAATCGACCGAGATTGCATCGTATCGTCGCGGGTTGGGCGATATTCGTGCCGGGATTGATTATCTTGCCGACTCCTGTGCCGTTCGGCTTGATGATGACATTGTTTGGCTTGTCGTTACTGGCCTCGGAGAGCGTCTGGGTGCAGCGTCTTTTCCAAAAAGTGCGGCTGCGGTTTCCCAAGATGAATCGGCATCTGGATGACATTCATCCGCGCAGTCCCAAGATCATCCAGAATCTCCTGGAGCACACCCATCCCCGTCATATTTGGCATAAACAGCGTCATACTCCGCATTACAATGCGGAACAAGACCTTAGATAGCCTTATATCCCTGCATGCGTCAGGTTTGATACCGCCTCAAGCAAAGGCATCGACTCGGCTGTTGAGATCCGAGGCGGCTGTTCGAGCTGCCTCACTCGTTAGCTGATCTTCTTCGGTTTCTACCGATTCCCCGGCCCTATCAGGATTACCGGCAGATGTTGCGCTGCCGGGGTTGCCGTTTTGTTGATGACCGGACTGCTGTTGTTGACCCGAGGAGATATCGACATTACCGAGGTTGAGGCCCTGCCCCGTGAGCAGCTCACGTAGCCGCGGCAGAGCGGTTTCGAGGGCATCCCGAGCTGTCGCCGAAGCTGCGGTAAAGCTGATGTGGGCGCGGTCGCCCTCCATCTGCACCTTGATGTCGACACTCCCCAGCTCGGGTGGTTTGAGCTGCAGCTGCGCTTTTTGACTCGATAAGCCGGCACTCATGCCGACTCGCTCGCTTAAGGTCTCGGTCCAGCCTGGCTCACCGGGGGACATGGGCATGGCAGGCAGGCGAGTTGCGGGCAGGGGATTCGTTTGCGTGGCGCCGCCTTGGCTTGCAGGACTTTGGCTCGTGCTGGTGATGCTGCTGAGATCGGCTTTGGTTTCCGAAGTCTGACCCACGCTGGCGGTATCGCTATGCCTGAGCAGCTCCGCCTGGCCCGCTATGGAAGGGCCCGACGATTTGTCGGCCATCAGCGCTGACCTGTTTTGCTCATTGC
>CAYFSA010000017.1:0-2037 GCA_964345605.1 uncultured Ectothiorhodospiraceae bacterium | reverse complement strand
TTTTGATTTTGGCTGATCGTGTTGCTTGCGCTAGTGGTTTTTGCAGCAGTGTTGGCCGTGCTGCTGTTAAATGACTTTGCCCATTGTTGGGAAATAGAGCCGCTAGAACTGTTCTCAATCGGCTGTTTCAGCGTGACGGAAAGCGTAACATTTGCAGGCGGCAGCGGCTGATTTGCCCGGGAATAGGCATCACTGTCGATTATGGCACGATTGGACGAGGGACCGAGTTGAGCGGCCACTTGATCGGTGAGACTGTGCGTCGCCGCAGTGGAGGAGTGGTTAGCATGCGTTGGGATAGTCAAATCAGCGTGTTTGATTGATATAGCGTTGGGAGATTCGACGCCGGGCAGAGCAACACTGGCAGAGATTGCGCCAGATTGGCTGGGTGCCAGCATTGCCATGACAGCCTTCTGGTCCTTGGCGCTGGGCACGCTTAGCTCGATTTGCGGCTGGCTTGCATGGTCTGCGCGGGCAACCTTTAATTGCCCCATCGCTTGCGATGGCAAGGCGAGCATAGTCTCCCCACCACCCTGATCAAGCAGGCTTTGTACCTCTGTTACCAGGTTTTGAGGCCAATTTTTGGCTGGCTGCCCTGCCTGCGGTAGGTCGGCGGCAAGTCGCTCGCGCAGCTCGGGTAGAGCCTGTTGGATGAGTTGCGCCAGCTCTGGCGAGGTGGCTTCAAGGAGGATGTCCGTCGAGTCCGTTCCGCCGGAGAGCTTGGCTATCAATTGCTCAGGTTGATGGGCGTCGACTGGGATTTCGGCCTGGGAGAGACCATTGGTGGCCATATCTTGTAGGCGCTGGCTCAGCGCTTCGAGCCAACCGTCGGTTTCGATATCGATGGCAGGCAGTGAGACGGCCGAGCTGTGCGCAGTGGCAAGGGAGGTGAGCTCATTTTGGTTAGTGGCAGACAGTTGACTCCCCGGGCTATTGTCCCCGCTCTTCCCGGCAACGTATAGCGGCAAGGGCTTGCCGCCTGTATGCCCCCGCACCTGCGCAGAGCTGTCCGCAGCCAGCGCGATTGGCTTGCCTGAATGCACTGAGAGCAGGTCAGCAAACAGGCCATTAGAAGGGGGCGTGGCGGTATTGGCGCTGTTTTTGCCGGTGCTGGCAGCATCTGTCAGCAGCGTCGCGAGGGGAGAGGAGACGGTCATAAGTAATCATTCCGCGCGGACCAAGTATGCCATGAACATACAATTACCTTGCCAAGGGACTGCGCACGGATCGATTGAGGGCGTTGGCCCAGCGCCTTTGGGATGCCATTCATTTTGGCGTCAAAGGGTTAACATGGAGCCGGGCGGGGTAACGCACCAATCGCCACCCCGCTTGGGGATTATTTCAGCTTGGCTTCCTTGTAAACGACATGCTTGCGGGCCACCGGATCGAATTTTTTGAACTCCAGTTTGCCTGGGGTGTTTTTCTTGTTCTTGTCGGTGGTGTAAAAGTGCCCAGTGTTGGCCGAAGAAACCATCTTAATTTTATCACGCATGGCCTGAAGCCTCCTTTAGACGCGTTCGCCGCGAGAGCGCAGCTCAGTTAGAACGGTGTCGATGCCCTTCTTGTCGATGATGCGCATCCCCTGCCGTGAAATGCGCAGCCGAACCCAGCGATTTTCGCTTTCAACCCAGAACCGATGGTAATGCAGATTGGGCAAAAAGCGCCGCCGGGTCTTGCGATTGGAATGCGATACCTTATTTCCCGTCGCCGGTCGCTTACCGGTGACTTGACAGATACGAGCCATAGTTAAACCTCCACAGAATTCGATCCGATAAGCTGGTAGAGGATAACTGATGTTTAAGCCAAACAGCAACAAAAGGCCGCATGCTCATAAGTTAGGCGCCCTGGTTTGTGCCATGGGTCATACCGCAGCCCATTACGTTTCGCTACTATGGCAAAGTGCATAGGATCATTGGTCAGTTCGTTCTGCAGCATTCCTGAAGCCCGGAGGTTGATAAACAGCTAATCATTTGCTAACTTTTATTTATTATTATATATCAAGGTTAACAAAATGCGTTATCTGCCTTCTAGAAAGGCGGC
>CAYFSA010000016.1:0-34970 GCA_964345605.1 uncultured Ectothiorhodospiraceae bacterium | reverse complement strand
TGACCCGCCAGCCGGACACTCAGGCCATGCTGGATGATCCGGTCTATCAAGGCTTTGTATCACCGGCCTGGCAGGCGGATCGGGCGGCGCGGGCGTTTGCCGAGGAACAGGCCGAGCAGGCCGTCAGGCGGGCTCAGGAGGAAGCTGCAGCACGGCAGAAAGAGGCTGAGGCACGGCAGAAAGAGGCTGAGGCACGCCAAGAAGAAGCTAATGCACGGCAGTTAGCCGAGCAGCGCGCCGATGCCGCGGAAGCAGAAATCGCCCGGCTTAAGGCCGCCCTGCAAAGCCGCCGGGATGATACTTCCCGGGACGCGTAACATCCAGCGCGTATTGGGTTGCTTGCAGCCAGGTGAAGTGCTCCCCACTGTCAAGACATGAAATCAAATATCAGCAAATCCCGCCGAAAAAAATTCGGTGGGAATTGCTGAAGCTAGGGAAAGCTAGGCGGTTGGGCGACTGCAACCGAGCGAACGCGTCTAAACCAGCCCGTGCTCGCGCAGCAACGGGATGAGCTTGGCCGTTTCCGCGTAGCGGGGGGCGCTGGCCAGGATATATTGCAATGTTCGTGGAATATCGGCCAGATAACCGGCTTTGCCATCGCGATGATAGAGGCGGGCGAAAATGCCGCTAGCCTTTAAATGGCGCTGTATGCCCATCAAGTCCAGCCAGCGGAGAAACTCTGAATCGGTGATCCGCTCCAGATGTCCCGCCGCAATCAAGCGATCGCGGTAATCCAGGGCCCAGTGGTTGACTCGTTCGCGTGGCCAGGCGATATAACAATCCCGTAGCAAGGACACCAGGTCGTAAGTGATCGGTCCGAAGACGGCGTCCTGATAATCCAAAATGCCCGGATTGTCGACGGCGACCACCATTAGATTGCGAGAATGGTAATCGCGATGCACAAAGCAATGCGGCTGCTCCAAAGCGGCTTGCGCCAGGGCCTCGCAAACAGAATCGAGCGTTTGCCAGTTTTCGTCACTGAGCACAAGGTTATGTTGGCGCGCCAGTAGCCAGTCGGGAAATAGGCTCATCTCGCGCCAAAGCAGGGCGTGATCGTAGTGCGGTAGGCCAGTCGGGTCGGCCGTTTGCATGCGTGCCAGCGCGTCCAGCGCATCGCCATAGAGCGACTCGACCGTCGTGGTATCCAGCGCGCTCAAGTACGGCTGCTGGCCCAGATCGTCCAGTAGCAGAAAGCCGTTTTCCAAATCGGCGACGGCAATATGGGGTACGCGTAGCCCAACCGCCTCCAAACGTCGGGTGACATCAACGAAAGGGGCGGAATCTTCTTGTGCCGGCGGCGCATCCATGGCGATCCAACTAGCATTTTGCTGTCGAATGCGAAAATACCGGCGAAAGCTTGCGTCTGCAGAGGCTGGGGTGATTTCAAAAGCGTTTGTGCCAAGCTGGTTCACGAGCCAAGCGTGCAAGGCAGCGAGACGGGGATCATCAGTCATCATGCCCATTCTATGATTAGCGTTAGGGACGCTCTAAAGGTTTATGCAATGCTTTAAGTTCTCTGGCGCAGTATCGCACGGGCCTATCAAGACGGCCAGGATGTCGGCATGGCAATGGGTCGATTGTGACAATTTGATTGCGTTTGCCGCTAGACTGCGCTAGTTTTTCCCTAACTTGCCGGGGTGCAGATACTTTAAATATCTGCTGAGAGTATACCCGTCGAACCTGATCCGGATCATGCCGGCGCAAGGGAGCAAGCTATCTGCCGAAAGCTCGCCTCGTTGGATACGCTCGCTCCCGCCCAGCCGGTTCAGGCCACCATCAACCCATAGGGTCGGTTCCAACCAACCCGTTGCACTGAGCGAGTTTGCTTATGCAGGTGTATGTCAACGATGAGGTCCACCATTTGGCCAATGGCCGATTGCCGAAGCTGCTCAGCGAGCTCGGCGCCGATTCAAAGCGTGTGGTCGTCGTCATTAACGGTGAAGTCATCCCGCGTGAGCAGCGTGCGAATCAGGCGCTGCAGGACCAGGACCGGGTGGATGTGTTTACGTTCGCGGGGGGCGGTTGAGCATGAGCGATGAGCAAGCTTTTCTCACCCTCGGGCCGGTTACCTTACATAACCGCCTGATCTTGGGAACCGGTAAATTCGCGCATCGCGACACCATGCTCGCGGCGATCCGTGCGAGTGGCGTGCAGCTCGTTACGGTGGCGTTGCGGCGGTTCAATCGAGCGCAGGCCGAGGATGATTTGTTCGCTCCCTTGGCTGATTTGCCGCAAGTCCAGCTTATGCCGAATACCTCCGGGGCGTTGACTGCCGAGGAGGCTTACCGGGCCGCGCAGATCAGCCGCGAGCTGAGCGGTAGCAGCCTGGTCAAGCTGGAGATTCACCCCAATCCGCATCATCTGTTGCCTGATCCCATCGAGACGTTCCGCGCGGCGGAAAAGCTCGTGGCTGATGGTTTTCATGTCATGCCCTATATTCCGGCCGATCCGGTGTTGGCTAAACGCCTGGAGGATATCGGCTGTGTTTCGGTGATGCCGCTTGGCGCGCCGATCGGCAGCGGGCAGGGCTTGAGCACCCGCGATCTCATTCGGCTTATTGTGCGTGACAGCAATGTCCCGGTGATCGTCGATGCCGGGCTGCGGGCGCCTTCCGAAGCCATGGCCGCGATGGAGATGGGCTGCGATGCCGTGCTGGTCAATAGTGCGGTGGCGGCTGCCGAGCAGCCCGTGCGTATGGCCCAGGCATTCGCCGACGCGGTGCAGACCGGCTATCGTGCCCGGACCGCCGGGTTGATGGCGCGCACCGATGGCGCAGCAGTGGCGAGCAGTCCTTTGACCTCGTTTTTAAGCGGAGATAGCCCATGAACGCAACAGCCATCCCCCTCGAGACTCTGCCTGCCGAGATCGACCCCCGGCCTTGGCTGGACAAAGCGGACCAGGCCAGCGATCGGGAAGTACAAGCCGCATTGCAGGCCCCAGAGGTCAATGAGGCCCAATTGGCCGCGTTGTTATCGCCAGCCGCGGCAGCCTATCTCGAGCCCATGGCGCAGCGGGCGCAAGCGCTGACACGGCGGCAGTTCGGCCGTACCATCCATTTGTATGCGCCTTTGTATCTGTCGAATTATTGCGGCAGTCGGTGCACCTATTGCGGCTTTGCCGCCCAGAACAAGGTCCAGCGCAGCAAGCTCACTCTGGAGGAAACGGCTGCTGAGCTGAGTGCTTTGCAAGCGCAGGGCATCGAAGAGGTCCTGTTGTTGACAGGCGAGCGCACGCGCACCGCCGATGTCGACTATATCTGCGCCCATACCGAGCTGGCCGCCCGACACATGCATCAAGTGACTGCCGAGGTCTTTCCGATGACTGAAACTGAGTACCGGCAGTTGGTCGCTAGCGGCTGTGTCGGGATCAGTTTGTATCAGGAAACCTACGATCCGGCGCAATACGCGCGTTGCCATCTGGGCGGCGATAAGCGCCATTATGGTTATCGCCTGCACGGCCCGGCGCGGGCCTTGGCCGCCGGTATGCGGACCGTGGGCCTCGGGGCTTTGTTGGGGCTGGCTGACCCAAGGTTCGACCTGCTCGCCTTGTTTCGCCATGCCAGGTGGCTACAGCGGCAGTTCTGGCAAGCCGGCTTGAGTCTGTCTTTCCCTCGGATTCAGCCGCAAACGGGCCATTTTGAGCCGCCTTATCCGATCAGCGATGCGCAGCTGGCGCAATATATCTTCGCGTTTCGGCTTGCTTTGCCGAGTTTTCCATTAGTGCTCTCGACCCGCGAAGCGGCAGCGTTTCGTGATGGTATGGCCGGGCTCGGGGTGTCGAAAATGTCGGTGGCGAGCAAGACTACGGTAGGGGGGTATGCCGCTGTTCAGGCCAGCGATGCCGCCCAATTTGAGATCAGTGATGAGCGCGATGTGGCTACCTTTTGTTTAGCCTTGCGCCGCAAACACCTCGAGCCGGTCTTTAAGGATTGGGACGCGGTGTATCGAAATACGGCGGTGGCCGATGCGGGACGGACTATCCCCGGCACTGAGCGGGTGGCTTGAGCTTGTGAATGCCGAGCAACAGCGGCGTTACGCCAGACATCTGGCTTTGTCTGAGGTGGGCGAGACGGGCCAACAACGCTTGTTGGCTGCTTCAGTCTTGGTGGTTGGTGCCGGCGGGCTAGGGGCGCCGGCGAGTCTCTACCTGGCGGCCGCCGGGGTTGGCCGGCTCGGGATTATGGACGGTGACAGTGTGGAGCTTAGCAATCTGCAGCGCCAGATTGTTCATGGTGAAGCCGATCTGGGGCAGCCGAAAGTGGCTTCGGCCTGCCGAACGCTGCAGGCATTGAATTCCCAGGTGAACTTGGTAGCCATTCCCGAGTTCTTCACCGCGTCCCATGCGGCAGCGCACTTGCCCGAGTACGATTTCATTATCGACGCCACCGATGCCCCTGCGAGCAAGGCCCAGCTTGCACAAAGCTGTTATCAGCACGGTCTCGCCTATTGCCATGCCGGTGTCGAGGCCTTTCATGGTCAATTGTTGACTGTCATTCCGGGCGAGACAGCCTGTTATCACTGTGTGTTTGCCGATAATACCGAGGCCCTGTCTGATCTGGCCGGTCTCATCGGGCCCTTGCCAGGCGTTTTGGGGAGTCTGCAAGCGCTGGAGGCAGTGAAATATTTTGCCTCCCTGGGTGGGCTATACAGCAATAGACTGCTGACTATCGACGCGTTGACTGGGCGCTGGCGGGAAATTCCCGTGGCGCGCCGGGCCGCTTGTCCAGTGTGCGGGACGGCGAACTGATGCAGCAATGTCCATGGTTTGCTGACCCGCCGAAACCGGTGAGCCAACCGCGTTGCCTGCTCTGCCATGGCTTTACCGGCCGCGCCACCGACTGGTCGGCAGGTCCATGCGGTTCCTGTCCGGCGGCCTATCCCATCGATCTGCCCGGCCATGGCGAAGCCGCTGATCCCGAGGGCACTTTCCGCGAAGCGATCCAGAAACTGTTGGCCGACCTGCCTCCTGCTGTCGATCATGTCGTTGGCTATTCACTGGGCGGCCGTGTTGCCTTAGGTCTGCTGCAACAAGCCCCAGCGCGCTGGCAAGCGGCGACGATCATTGCCGCGCATCCAGGCTTAACCGACGCGAGTGCCCAAGCGCAGCGGCGACGCGCCGACCAGCAATGGATCGACCTGCTGCGCCAACAGGGGATTAAGACCTTTGTTGAAGCCTGGGAAAACCAACCACTGTTTGCCACGCAAGCCGATTTGCCGGCAGAGCGCCTGGCCAAGCAACGTGCCCAGCGGCTAGCGCAGTGCCCTGAGGGCCTGGCGAAATGCCTAGAATGCCTGGGTCTGGGGCAAATGCCGGACACCTGGCCGGCGCTGGCGGCTTATCCGGGCCAACTGCGCTGGGTGGTCGGTGCCCTGGATGGCAAATTCAAGGCGATTGCTGCAAGGGTTAAGGCACTGCGGCCAGAGACCGAGCTGCAAATTTTACCCGGGGTAGGGCATAACCCATTGCTTGAATGGTTGCCTGATAACGCCAACATTAAGCATTAATCAGCGTAGCCCTTCGCTTCGGGGAAGATCAACGTTTCCTGGACGTCCAATTCCTGAGCTGCACGGGCAGCGATGACTTGACTGAGCCAATTCGGTTGATGGGCGTCGGAGGATAAGACAAAACGAAATCGATCGCGACAGGGACCGTAATAGGCCAGCCAATCGCAGCGCCAAATATAGCGGTTGTTGATCTCGATCAGACATTCAGGCGGGACGCGGGTCAAATCCGTGTTCAGGGCATGGGGATGGGCGACGATGATCGGCTTGTCGGTGGCGAGCAGTGTTTCCAGGGCATGATAATCGGCGTCGCAATCGAAGCAATGAAAGATGTAATAGTCGCAGTCGGCGGCAATCGCCTCGGTGACCCATTCATGCCCATTGACTTCGGTGCCGAGCCTAAAGCCTGCCGCGCGAACCGCGCTGGCATACATGTCGAACAAGCCGTCCGTCAGAAACTCAAAATGGTCACTGATGCCAATACAGCGGGCATGCTGCACGCGCGCAATCAGCTCGATGGTTTGCTCAGGCACTACCGCTGAATCGCCGGTGGAGTAGGTCGTATGGATGTGTAAATCCTGGTTCAGCATGATCGGCCTCGTTGCAGAATCGGTTGTGGTGCATTATATCGTGATTGCGTTTGCGCATTGGTGAATGCCGTGTGAACCGTTAGGCTTGTCAGCTATGAAAAAACTCCGTTTTGTATTGTTGCTGGGCCTTGTCGGCTGGGCTTTGTCGGCCTGCGGCCCTGGCCAGCCCGACGTCAGTCAAGACAAGATCAGGGTGTTGCTGCAAGCTGCCGGTGAGGGCGACCAGCAAACGCTGGCTGAATGGCTGGCGGCTGGGGGTGATCCCGATGTGCGCAATGCCTGCGGCTGGACGCCTTTAATGCGCGCCGCGCAAGGGGGCTATCCGGCTCTCGTCAAGCAACTCGTTCAAGCAGGCGCGACGGTGGCTGCCGAGGACAGCGGTGGCTATACACCCCTGCTGCTCGCAGCAGCTCGCAATCATGCCGAAACCGTGGGTTATCTACTCGAGCAAGGTGCGGCCATCGATCATCAGGAACAAACCCAGGGCTGGACAGCCTTGACTTGGGCAGCTAAACGCGGGCATCTCGAGACGGTCGAGCTGCTCTTGGCGCGCGGTGCCGATCCGAAAATCAAAGACTTTTCCGGCAAAACGGCACTGGCCTGGGCCAAGGAGCAGGGGCATGTGAATGTGGCGCGCGTGTTATCGCGAACAGGAGAAGGCTAATGGACAAATTTACGCGCAATTATGTAATCGGACTGCTAGGGGTTCTTCTCATCGGCGGCCTCGTATGGCTGCTGAATCACGACTTCACTGCCGGCAGGCTCAACCAGCGCCTGGCTGAAGTCGAGATGATCGCGGATTATCCGTTTCCCTTCGAGGTGCGGCGAATCGATAACGGTGTAGCGGTAGTGACAACCCCACGCTCTTTCAAGGTGCCGGCAGTGCGCTTTGTCGGTCTGCTCGATCCGCAGCTCGCCAACAAGCCCGCTGATGCGCCGGAAGTTGTGCAGGCACAAAAACAGATGGCCAAAGTGCAGGGTAAAGTCAAAAAAATTGTGCTCAACCATCCCGAGGTGGCGCGTATCAATTGGGTGGTCGATCGCGATTGGTATGCCCAGCACGGGATACAGCTCAGTAAACGATAGCTCGACGAATCCAAGATCGCCAGCCGACCATGGCTGGCTAGTAATGATCTGCCGTTGGCGCGCAACTCAATGAGGGGGCAGTGCCATGCCTGATTTAGCGCTCCGCTGGACCTCTGCCGATCTTGAAGTGCTGCCTGATGATGGCAAACGCTACGAAATCATCGATGGAGAGCTCCATGTGTCAAGACAACCGAGTTGGCACCATCAGTTTACCTGCATGCGTTTATGTCGTTATTTGGACGAATGGAACGAAAAGACCGGGTTAGGCGTCGTTAATGCCGCGCCCGGTCTCATCTTTGCCGATGATGACGATGTTGCGCCCGATGTGATCTGGCTGAGTACGGGCCTGCGTAAACAGGCGCTGGGTCAAGATGGCAAGCTTCACGCTGCGCCTGAGTTGGTCGTCGAAGTCCTGTCTCCCGGTAATGCTAATCAGCGTCGCGATCGGGAAGCCAAACGTAAGCTTTATTCCAAACGAGGTGTGCAGGAATATTGGATCGTCGACTGGCAGATGCAGCAGGTAGAGGTCTATCGGCGCCTCGGAGCTGTGCTTGCCCTGGTCACTACTTTATACAGCGAGGATGACCTGAGCTCACCGCTATTACCAACTTTTACTTGCCAAGTCTCGCGATTGTTCGAGCAATCGTCTTAGCCGTCAAAACCCAGCCAAAGGTGATCGCTTGCTGCGGCTGATTGCCTCGGGGGGCTCACTGTCTGGCAAACTCACTGCCACTTGTCGAATCAAGTTCGGCCCTTCATAGATCATCCCGGTATAGACCTGAATCAACTGGGCGCCCGCATTTAGCTTGGCTTGGGCGTCGGCGGCACTCATAATCCCTCCTACCCCGATCAGAGGAATTGCCTCACCTAGTGCTTGGCGAAAACGCGCCAGTGTGGCAGTTGCCAGCTCCCGCAAGGGTTGCCCGGAGAGACCGCCGGCTTCGTCCGCATGCGGCAGGCCCGCGACCGCTGCGCGGCTGAGTGTCGTATTGGTGGCGATCACGCCGTCGATGCCGGCTTCGCGAATAATACGCGCCATCGTTTCGATATCGTCAGCGGGCAAATCCGGTGCCACTTTGACGAGTAACGGCACATAACGGGCGTGGCGTTGGGCCAGCTCGGCCTGGTTGGCTTTGAGCTGGGCCAGCATTGGAGCGAGGGCTTGGGCGTGTTGCAGCTCACGCAGACCGGGTGTGTTCGGTGAGGAAATATTGACCGCGACATAATCGGCCTGCGGATAGACCTTGTGCAGGCAATGACAATAGTCTTCATTGGCTCTGTCGAGCGGTGTATCGCGGTTTTTGCCGATATTGACGCCGACAATGCCCGGATAACGGCGGCCCGCCAGATTGCGTACCAGCGCATCGACGCCGGCATTGTTGAAACCCATGCGATTGATCAAGGCGCGGGCCGCTGGCAAACGAAACAGGCGCGGACGCGGATTACCGGATTGCGGACGGGGGGTGACCGTGCCGACCTCGATATGTCCGAAGCCGAGCATACCAAGGGCGTCGATATAGGCGCCGTCCTTATCGAAACCGGCTGCCAGCCCCACGGCATTGGGAAATCGCAGTCCCAGGCACTCGCGGGGCGCTTGCGGCATCTGCGCATTCTGCCACGGGCGCCAGGGGCCATGGGCACTGCTGGCGAGGGCACGCAACGCGAGCGCATGCGCCTGCTCCGGTGGCAGGCGAAAGAACAGGGGGCGCAGCAGGGGATAAAACACGCGGCTTACTCAGCCATGTCCGGGTCGGGTTCAGGGATGATAAGCGTGGCTTCATCGCCCATGCTCCGCAATTTCTCTAAGTCGGCAACCGGCAATAAGTAATTGGTGTCGCCGATGACCGCGATGCCGAGCTTGGCCTGCATCAGGGCTTTGTACTGGTCCTCGTTGACGTACAAATGCTTGATGATATTGTCGAGCTGAAAATAATAGGGCAGATCACCCTCACGGTCGTTCAAACGATTCGCACGAGCGAATTGCCGCATTTGGGTGCGCTGGGCTTTGCGGGCCTTGGCCTGCTCACGCTCTTCGTTCAACTGCCGATCGCGTTCAGCCTGCCGCTGGCGGGCTTGCTCGGCTTGGCGCTGCGCCTCGCTCTCCTTGGGTTGGCGCCGTTCCGTCTTTTTCGCTTTGGGCGCTTTCTTGGGCTTTTGCTTGTCCCGCTTGGCCTGTTTGGCCTGGTCTTCGGAGACCAGGCCGGCTTTTAACAATTGTTCGCGCAGATCGTTGCTCATGACTTCCGATGGGGCTGGCGTGAAAAGGCATAAGCTTAGAGGATGCCTGCG
This sequence comes from uncultured Ectothiorhodospiraceae bacterium, assembly GCA_964345605.1. Taxonomy (GTDB): domain Bacteria; phylum Pseudomonadota; class Gammaproteobacteria; order CAYFSA01; family CAYFSA01; genus CAYFSA01. The sequence goes on along the minus strand of CAYFSA010000016.1, from coordinate 25,504 downwards.
GCCGGGTAAATAATCCGGGTGTTTAAGCGGGCAGGGCGAACCTCACGTTGGTGCCGCCGTGACCGCAATAGCCGCCGGGATTCTTGGCCAAATATTGCTGATGGTAGGCCTCGGCGTAATAAAACGGCGGCGCCGCCATGATTTCGGTGGTGATCTGGCCAAGCCCGGCCTCCAACAGAGCACGCTGATAGAGAGCCCGTGAATGCTCGGCGATTTTCAGTTGCTCATCGGTATAGGCATAAATGCCCGAGCGGTACTGAGTCCCGATGTCATTACCTTGCCGCATCCCTTGGGTTGGATCGTGGCCTTCCCAGAACACTTTGAGCAGCTGCTCGTAATCGATGACCTGCGGATCGAAGACCACACGCACGACTTCGTTATGGCCAGTCTGGCCGGTGCAGACTTCCTGGTAAGTCGGATTCTGGGTAAAGCCACCGGCGTAGCCCACCGCAGTGGAGAAGACGCCCTCGAGTTGCCAGAAGCCCTTTTCCGCCCCCCAAAAGCAGCCCATGCCGAACATGGCTAGCGCCAGGCCTTCGGGAAAAGGCGGCAGGAGCTGATTGCCGTTGACATAGTGTTGATCCGGTATTTGCATGGAGTGATCGCGACCCGGCAAGGCTTCGGCCTCGCTGGGCAGTGACGTTTTTTTGGAGAATGAGGCCATAATCTATATCCTCGAGGTATTGCACGATGCCGGCCTTAGGCTAGCGCTATCGAGTGGTGGCTTGAAATGACCAGAGAGCAGTTCAGCTAAGCTAAGCACGCTTGACGTGCCGCGCTACGGTTCATATCTTAGTATTTTACTAAGAAATAGATCGATAAGGAGCCACGCGATGATCTTTCGACAATTGTTCGATCCCGTTTCGTCAACCTACACTTATCTGCTCGCGGGGCGCACCGGCGGCGAGGCGCTGTTGATCGACCCGGTGCAGGAACGCAGCGATCAATACATCAAGCTCTGCGAAGAACTGGATCTGCGCCTGGTCGTGGCGGTGGATACCCACGTTCATGCCGATCATATCACGGCTTTGGGTGATTTGCGGGATCGGGTAGGCTGCACGACCATCATGGGCGAGCAGAGCCGGGCTGAGTGCGTCAGCCACAAACTGCGCGAAGGGGAAACCCTGCGGCTCGACGGCCTGACCCTGGAGGTGATGTATACCCCCGGCCATACCGACGACTCTTATAGTTTTGTCATGCCGGATCGCGTGTTCACCGGCGATACGCTATTGATTCGCGGCAGCGGCCGCACCGATTTCCAGAATGGCGATCCGTACCAGCAATACGACAGTATTTTCAACAAGCTTCTCAAGTTGCCCGAAGCTACCTGGGTCTATCCAGCGCATGATTACAAGGGCATGACGATCAGCACGATCGGCGAGGAACGCCGGCATAACCCACGTTTGCAGGTCGATTCCGCTGAGGCCTATGCCGAGATCATGCGGAACCTGAATTTGGCCGATCCCAAGCTCATGGATGTCGCGGTGCCGGCGAATCTGGCTTGTGGTCAACGGCAAGCTGCTTGAGGTTGGTCTTGATGGGGAGAGCACCGTTACCCCATACGCATCAGCTTTGCTATCAAGCGGTCATGATGCCTCATCCGAGTCTAGCCGGAAATAGATGATCAGTTCGCGCAGCTGTTTGGACTGGGAAGCAAGCGCCGCGGCGGTCGAAGCCAATTCCTCGGCAGCGGAGGCATTCTGCTGGGTCGTTTGATCGAGCTGCTCCATGGCGTCGTTGATTTTGGCGATCTCCTCGGCCTGCTCCGCCGAGGCGTGACTGATGGCCTGCACCTGCGCCGCCGTCTCGATAATGCCCGGCACCACGGTATCGGCGATCAGCTGGCCGGCTTCCTCGGCCTGAGCAACGCTGGCGGTCGCGGCCTGGTTGATCTGCTGGGCGGTGCGACGACTGTCCTCGGCGAGCTGCCGCACTTCCGCAGCGACCACTGCAAAGCCCTTGCCCGCTTCGCCGGCCCGGGCGGCCTCGATCGCCGCGTTCAGGGCCAGTAGATTGGTTTTGTAGGCAATATCCTCGATTTGGGTGATTTTCGCGGCGATATCGCGCATCGCGGTAACGGTTTGGGCCACCGCCTGGCCGCCCTCGCGGGCGGATTCAGCGCTGGTCTGGGCCTTGGCTTCCGTCGTTTTGGCACCGTCGGCATTGGCATGCACTGAGTCATGCAGGGTTTTTACCGAGGCAGTGATGTTGTCCACGCTGGCGGCCTGCTCCGAGGCCGCCTGGCTGATGGCCTGGGCGGTTTGATTGACCTGATCGGAGGCGCTGTGCAGACCATCGCCACTACGCCGCAGATTGCCGATCACGTCGCGCAGACGCATGACCAGATGATGGACCGCGGCCGCGATGCCGCTCAGGCGTTGGTTGACCCAGGAGCCGGCCTGCAAATCACCTGCGGCAAGCCGCTCGGCGTCAGCAGCGATCGTGGCCGGTTCGCCGCCGACCGGACGCATGACCAGCCGCTGCAGGAGCCCATACAACAAGACCGCCGCCAACAGCACGCCGAGACCGGCCAGCAGTACTGTGCGCCAGCGTTCTTGACCGAGGCGAGCATCGAGGCTGTCGAGGGAGTAAATGATCTCGAATGCCGCCCGCAAATCGCCGACCTGCATCCCTTCCATTTTATGGCCGGTAATGTCACGGCCGTCATCCCGCCCCCATAGGGCCTGTGAGCGATCCGGATTGCCATGACAGACCAGACAGCTTTCGCTGATGCGCACCGGCCGGAAATACCGAATGGCATTCATCTGCGGGTCAATGAAATAATGCTCCTGCTTGTCCGGCTGACTGCGGAACAACTCGATCACTTCGGCTTCAGCAGGGCCGGGGTCATGGTCCGGATTACGCGGATTGTGACTGACCGGCCGAAAGCTGAAATCATTGGCGGCCGCCTTGGCGGTGACGATTTGCTGCGCGGTAACAACCGGCACGGTGGCCATTAAGCGCCGGCGGTCGGCAGGGTCCTGCCAGTTGAGGTCGCGCCACTGGGCGACCGTGAACACCCCCAGGCGCCATTTCTTTTCCATGTTTTCGCGGATTCCTTCGGCAAGCTGCAGCACGCTGCGGGCTTCGTGAATCTTGGCTGTCACAGCATTGCGATAATCGCGGTGACCATCGATGAGCAGCAGCACGGCTTGCAGGATCACAATGACTATCCCGATCGCCAAACCCACGCGCAGTTGGAGCGAGCGCAGAATCCACATTGCCTGTACCTCTGTTGAACGGCCCTACGAAAACTACAGCTATCAACCCTGTGGCTGACGCTGATGAGGAAGTGTCTTGGTGGCGAAATAGATATCCGCCGTGTCGATCTCGACCGGCTGCTCGGTCTGGTCGACCAGCGGCAGCTCATAGTCGTTCCAACCGCGCAGGCCGGTTTTTAACGACCAGACATCTTTAAAGCCCATGCATTTCAGAGAATGGGCCGCCAGGATACTGCGGTGGCCAGAGCGGCAGATGAGCACCACGGTCCGGTCACGGGCTTCGACGAGTTCGGGCTCGGTTTCCTCGTAATTCCATTCGGCGGCGGCTTCGAGCACGCCCCGCGGTACATGCAGGGCGTTTTCGATATGCATGGTGTCGTATTCGTGGTCTTCGCGAATATCGACCAGCAAGATATCCTCTCCGGCCTGCAACCGCTCGTCTAGGTCCCAGGGAAACAGCTCCTGGATGTCGCGGCGCGCGGCTTCGACAAGTTGATTGTAACTCAGGGGGGTGCCGTTCTCTTCGCAATGCATAAATCTGCTCTACCTCGGTTCTTGCGCGTTTAGATGACTCACGGCAAACGATGTCTCTGGTTTAAGGATAAGAAGTGCGACTGAAATCGTACCTACAGAGTTCGCGTTATCAATTAAGGGAAGTATTGATTGATGAGCTAGCCATAATGGCTGACGACATAATCTTTGACCATTCGTTGGAATTCGGCGGCGATGCTATCGCCCTTCAGGGTAACGCTGCGTTCGCCGTCGATGAACACGGGAGCAACCGGATGCTCGCCGGTGCCGGGCAGGCTGATGCCGATATTGGCGTGCTTGCTCTCGCCGGGCCCGTTGACTACGCAGCCCATGACCGCCACGGTCATGTCCTCGACCCCGGGGTATTGCTTGCGCCATACTGGCATTTCCTGGCGGATAAAGCCCTGAATGTCCTCGGCCAGGCGCTGGAAGTAATCGCTGGAGGTGCGGCCGCAACCGGGACAGGACACCACCATCGGGGCAAAGGAGCGCAAGCCCATGGTCTGCAGGATCTCTTGGGCGACGTAGACTTCCTTGCTGCGGGCGCTGCCCGGCTCGGGGGTCAGGGAGATGCGGATGGTATCACCGATGCCGTCGGCCAACAGGATGGCGAGCGCCGCGGTGGAACCGACGATAGCCTTCGAGCCCATGCCTGCCTCGGTCAGGCCCAAATGCAGGGCATAGTCGCAACGGGCGGCGAGATCACGGTAAACACCGATCAAAGCCTGCACGCCGCTCATCTTGCAAGACAAAATGATGCGATTGCGGGGCAGGCCGAGTTCCTCGGCGCGGCTGGCGCTATCCAGGGCCGATTCGATCAGGGCGTCATGGGTGACCGCGTCGAGGGGCTTGGGTTCGGGCAGAGCGGCGTTGTCATCGAGCTTGCGGGCCAGGAGTTCCTGATCCAGGGAGCCCCAGTTCACGCCGATCCGCACAGGTTTGTCATGGTGACAGGCCTGTTCGATCATCAAGGCGAAATGCTCGTCGCGTTTCGCCCCGCGACCGACATTGCCTGGGTTGATGCGCAGCTTGGCCAAGGCTTGGGCACAGGCCGGATGCTTGCTGAGCAGTTTATGGCCATTGAAGTGGAAATCGCCGACCAAAGGGGTCGAGATGCCTTGCTGATCGAGCCGCTCCCGGATTTTGGGCACCGCCGCCGCGGCTTCGTCGGAATTGACGGTGACCCGGACTAGCTCGGAACCCGCCTCGGCCAGCTCCAGACATTGGGCTACGGTAGCTTCGATATCGGCGGTTTCCGTATTGGTCATGGATTGCACGACGATCGGGGCATCCCCGCCGACTTGGATACCGCCGACATCCACGGGAACACTGCGGCGGCGACTGCGATAGACTTGCTGCTCGGACATAGGGTTCGCTCACTTCATGCAATGGAAATGTCGCCTATTGTAGCCGATGCGCTGGACATGGCGAACGGTCGATAGCGGTTATTATGCGCTTGGCTGAATGGCTGAGGTATGCATTAGCTCGGCAGATTGGTCTAAATGCTGCTAATATTGCGCTTAATCAATTTGGTCGGCGCGTCGCTATGGCGTGTACCTGCAACTTTAGCCGGAGCACGAATACATGATGAGTGCAGCAGCAAACGATACAGTACAGATGACCGCGGCACGGCCGGTTAACGTGATCAGTGTCCGCGATATCCAGCCGTGGCTTCAGGCCGGTGTGGCCGATATTGCCCGCCGACCGCTGCTCAGCCTGGGTTATGGCAGCCTGATCACCGTGGCGTTGATCGCCGCCATGGCCTTGATTGTGCAATTCCCGCTGTTTGTTACGGGCTACCTAACCGGTATTTTGCTGCTCGGCTCGTTTTTGGCCACTGGCTTTTATGCCATCAGCCGGGCCAATGCCGAGCAAACTCCGCTTGGCTTTTGGCGGGTGCTGACCGCTTGGCGCCAGAATCCCTCCGGTTTTGGCCTGTTTGCGGTGTTGTTGAGTTTAATCTTGATTGCCTGGATTCGTTTGACGTCGCTGATTGTTGCCCTGAAACTAGTGGGGTTTTATCCAAGCTACGAGGCCTTGTTTTCGACAATGCTGACGCCCGGTGGGTTGGGGCTGGCCGGGGTGCTGGCTTTAGCTGGCGCTGCGTTGGCAACGCTATGTTTTATGCTCAGTGTGGTCTCGCTGCCAATGATGGCAAGTGAGCAGGTTAGCCCTATCGTGGCAGTGGTGACCAGTGTTCAGGCGGTGCGCGCCAATATCTGGCCGATGCTGGTGTGGGCCATAACCATCGTGATACTGATGATGATTGGTATAGTGACGGTTATCGGGCTGCTGTTGATCCTGCCCCTGCTTGGTCATGCTAGTTGGCATGCTTATCGGCGCCTGGCGACCCGCCAAGGCGACTGAACGGTTCAAGGAAGGTGGTTTCAGCCTGGCGGTTCAAACCCAATTGCGCTGTAAAAAGGATTCGTTCGCGCGCCGATCGAGCAGGATATTTTTGTATTCGTCCGGGTTTTTGATATGCGTGATCTCGCCTGGCCGCGGAAAGTGTAAATCGTAGAGCCGCGACAGCCAAAAGCGCAGGGCAGCGGCGCGCAGCATCACCGGCCAGGCGCCGCGTTCGATGGCAGTGAATGGCCGCTTGGCATGATAGGCGCGCAGCAAGACCAAGGTGGTTGGCATATCCAGACTGGCATCGGGGTATGAACACCAATCATTCACGGTAACCGCGACATCATAAAGGAGGATGTCGTTGCAGGCGTAGTAAAAATCGATAATGCCGGTCAGCTCATCGCCTTCGAACATGGCATTGTCGCGAAACAGGTCGGCATGAATCACGCCGCGCGGCAAGTCGGCGAAGCGGTACAGGCCTTGAAAGCGCAGCTCTTCGCGCAGAATCTCGGCATCGTCGGGGCTGAGCAGGGGCAGGACGTGCTCGCTGGTCTTGCGCCACCAGTGAGGACCGCGATCATTCTGGCGATGGCCGGTAAAGCTGGCGCCGGCATGATGCAGACGGGCCAGGGCATCGCCGATGGCGGCACATTGACGCTGGTTGGGATGATCAGGGCTGCGGCCTTGGAGCCGCTGAACCAGGGCGGCCGGCTTGTTGTTTAGCGTTTGCAGATAATGACCGTCCCGGGCCCGGACCGGATGGGGACTGGGGACGCCATGTTCGGCCAAATGGGCCATGAGCTCAAGAAAATAGACCAATTCTTCGGGGGCGTGCTTCTCAAACAAGGTCAGGACGAATTGCTGGGCGGTGGTCGTGACAAAGTAATTGGTATTTTCGATGCCGGCGCGGATACCGACGTGTTCGACCAGGGGAGCGACATCGTAGCGGTTCAGAAAGGCTTTTAGCTCGTCATGACTGACGCGGGTATAGACGGACATGGCGGTGTCAAACGAATTCGGCTAGCAGGTTGTTGTAGAAACAGGTTGTGCGGCGGTATCGGTGGTTACCGGCTTGATCAGCTTGGATGGCCGTGGCGGGCGAACTCGAGCTGGCGCGGCAAGCTGTATTACCACCGGAACAGCACCCAGCTTGGAATCAGCAGCTTGGGGTCGAGTTCGCTAGAGCGCCGATCGAGATCGCCGTCGCCGTCGCTATCCACTAAATAGTAGGGCGGACCGTGATTGGGGATAACGCGGATCATATAGAGCTGGCCCTGCCAACGGTATTCCTCTACCATGCCGTGCTGCTCGGGAACGATGCGCACATCGGGTTGCGGCGGAGCGGCTTGGACGTGATTGTTGGGAGATAGTAGGGCTATCCCTAAGCCGCCAGTGATGAGGCAGACAGCAAGCCGGTTTTTCATTACAGTTCCATGAGTTTGTGTTGGGCCTGGGAGGATGGTGCGAATCCCTCGGCCTCGTAGAAATCAAAAATGGCGTTGACGACCTCTGCGGGCTCGTTCACGACCTTGAACCAATCCATATCCGCCGGGTCGATTTTGCCGTCGCCGACCAATTGCTGCTGCATCCAATCGAGCAGGCCGCTCCAGAAAGCCTGATTGACCAGAATGACCGGGATCTGCGGGACTTTGCCCGTTTGCAGCAAGGTCAGGATCTCCATGAGCTCGTCGAGGGTGCCCAGACCGCCGGGGAAGACCACGTAGGCCGAGGCATACTTGACGAACATCACCTTGCGCGAAAAAAAATGACGGAAATTCAGCTTGATGTCCTGATAGGGATTGGCGCCCTGCTCGTGCGGCAGGTCGATCTCGATATTCAGGCCGACACTCGGCGATTTACCGTAATGTGCTCCTTTGTTGACCGCTTCCATGATGCCGGGGCCGCCACCGCTGACAACGGCGAAGCCAGCGTCCGAAAGCTGCCGGGCGACTTGTTCGGCGCATTGATATTCGGTGCTCTCCGGACGGCTGCGCGATGAGCCGAATACACTGACGGCCGGCTTGATGCGGGCGAGACGCTCGAAGCCTTCCACGAACTCGGCCATAATCTGGAAGATCTTCCAGCTTTCCCGGGCCAGCAGGGTCTCGTCGGGTGGCAGCAGGCTGGGATGCTCTGGGGGCATGGGGTGTTTCATAAAAACCTTAGTTGGCGCGCTCAAGCAGCTGTTTTAGCATAAACCCACAGGACCATGCACCCCTCAGTCGGCTGCCCATGCGTTCCTGGCTTTATCATTGGATTCCCTCACGTCAAACCAAAAGGCGGTCAGCATCTATGCCCGAGTCGGCGGCCCAGTCAGCATCGAGCCCATCTCCCTTGATCTTGGTCGATGGTTCATCGTACATGTTTCGTGCCTACCATGCCCTGCCACCGTTGATTACTTCCGCCGGTGAGCCGACCGGCGCTCTGCTCGGGGTGGCTAATATGCTCCGCAAGCTGCTGCGCGAACATATGCCCCGGCACATGGCCGTGGTGTTCGATGCCTCCGGACCGAATTTCCGGCATGAGCTGTATGCCGATTATAAGGCCAACCGGCCGCCCACGCCGCCCGAGCTGGCGGCGCAAATCGCGGCGCTGCATGAGTTGGTCGAGGCCATGGGGCTGCCGTTATTGTGTATCGATGGCGTGGAGGCCGATGACGTGATCGCCACACTCACCCGCCAAGCCCAAGCGGCCAACCTGCCAGTACTTATCTCCACCAGTGACAAAGACCTGGCCCAGTTGGTCGCGCCCGGGGTACGGCTGGTCGATACCATGACCGATCATTATCTTGACGATGCCGGCGTGGTGACCAAGTTTGGCGTGGCGCCAGCACGGGTCGGTGACTACCTGGCACTGATCGGCGATAGCAGCGATAATATTCCGGGCATCGCCAAAGTCGGCCCGAAAACGGCGGTCAAATGGCTGCAGACCTACGGCGATCTGGACGGCGTCATTGCCCATGCCGATGCCATCAAAGGCAAGGTAGGCGAAAATCTGCGGGCCAACTGCGAGCAACTGCGCCGCTCCCGGGAATTGGTGCAATTGCGCGCTGATGTCGAGCTGCCCCTGACGCTCGAGGCCCTGCGGGTGGCCGAGCCCGAACCTGACCGCTTGCGTGCCCTGCTGCAGCGCTTCGAGTTCAAGACCTGGCTGCGCGAGATCGGCAGCTCGCCAGATGAAAAGGCGGCTGAAGCACCAGCGCTGAATTCGACCTATACCGGGATTGTCAGCGAAGACCCGTTAGCGCATTGGCTCGAGCGCCTGGCAGCAGCCGAACTCATTGCGTTCGACACCGAAACGACCGATCTGCGCCACAGTCATGCCGAGTTGGTTGGGCTATCGTTTTGCGTTACGCCGGGCGATGCTGCATATATCCCACTGGCGCATAGCGGTGCGGATGGGGCCGCGCAATTGGATCGGGATGCCGTGCTAGAGCGCCTACGCCCGTTGCTGGAAGACCCGGCCAAGCCCAAGCTGGGACATCATCTCAAATACGATTGCAATATCCTCGCGCATTACGGCATTGAGGTTGATGGCATTGCTCACGATACCATGCTGGCCAGCTATGTCCTCAATCCCACAGCGTCGCGCCACGATCTCGATACCCTGAGCCTGAAGCACCTCGGTCATCAGAACACAAGTTTTGAAGATGTGGCCGGCAAGGGGGCCAAGCAGCTCAGCTTCGATCAGGTACCGGTGGCTACAGCCATCGATTACGCCGCTGAAGATGCCGACATGACCCTGCAATTGCACCACGCCCTGTGGCCGCAATTGCAAGCCTTGCCGCGCCAATGCGAGCTGTATACACACCTTGAAATGCCACTGGTGCCGGTCTTGGCGCGGATGGAACGGCATGGGGTGAAAGTAGATGCCGCGCGCCTCGCTGCCCAGACAGAAGCGCTTGCCGCCCGCATGCAGGACTTGGAGGCCGAGGCTCACGAACAGGCCGGGCAAGTATTCAATCTTGGCTCGCCCAAGCAGATTCAGGAAATCCTTTATGAGCGGCTGCATTTGCCCGTGCTTCGTAAAACCCCAAAAGGTCAGCCCTCCACCGCCGAAGATGTTCTGCAGGAATTGGCCCTGGATTATCCCTTGCCGGCGTTGATCCTGGAGCATCGCGGGCTGTCCAAATTGCGCTCGACTTACACCGAGCGCCTGCCCGAGCAGATCGCGCCCCGCACCGGGCGGGTGCATACTTCTTATCATCAGGCAGTAACTGCCACTGGCCGGTTATCGTCAGCCGAGCCGAACCTGCAGAATATCCCGGTTCGCACCGAAGCCGGCCGGCGGATTCGCCAGGCTTTTGTCGCCGAGCCGGGTTGTCGGCTGCTGGCAGCTGACTATTCCCAGATCGAACTGCGCATCATGGCCCATCTGTCCGGGGACGCAGGGTTGCTGCAAGCCTTCCAAGACGACCGCGATATCCATCAGGCCACCGCCGCCGAAGTCTTCGGCACGCGGGCCGCAGCGGTTACCGGTGAGCAGCGACGGGCCGCCAAAGCCATCAATTTCGGTCTGATCTATGGCATGTCGGCCTTCGGTCTGGCCCGCCAGCTCGGGATTTCCCGTGACGCCGCCCAGGCCTACGTCGACCGTTACTTCGAACGGTATCCGGGAGTGCGGGCCTATATGGAGCAGATTCGCGAACAAGCGCGTCAGGCCGGCTATGTCGAAACTGTCTTCGGCCGACGTCTGTATTTACCAGAAATCAACGCGCGCAATGCCCAGCGTCGCCAAGCCGCCGAACGCACGGCGATCAATGCCCCCATGCAAGGTACCGCCGCCGACATCATCAAACGCGCCATGCTGACGGTGGACGCCTGGCTGCAGCGCAGTGCTTGCGATGCCCGTATGATCATGCAAGTCCACGACGAGCTGGTGTTCGAGGTGGCCGAGACGGCCATCGACCTTGTGACCGAAGCGGTGCGCGCGCGCATGGCCGCCGCCGCCGAGCTGCGCGTGCCATTGATCGTCGAGGTGGGTGTCGGCGAGAACTGGGATGAGGCGCATTAATGAATTTGTTAACGGTGATGAAACTTACCCCGGCGACTTGAGTCCTATAAAATAAGCGCCTAGCCCAGCGCTTCCCGCTTTCCCTCCTCAAGACAGAGCGGGACCGGCTCGGATTCCCCCCAAGCCGAGCCAAGCGTTAACCCCGACCCGATCCCCACCCCTATTGGTCGGGGTTTTTTTTGTCCTTTATTCCTGCTTGATGGCCGGGCTCGTCTCTGCGTTGTCGGGTGTGCCGAGCCAATGATGTAATTGCTCGCGGGCGTTTGCCACATTCAGCTTGTTGACTGCCGAAAAGGTCTGCACACTGCAATCCGGATAATCGCTGGCCAGCACGTTCTGCACTTCCTTGAGGGCCTGGCCCATGGCACCTCGGCCGAGCTTATCCGCCTTGGTGAGCAAAATATGGGTTGGCAGTGCTGTCTGCGCGGCAAAATCCAGCAGCAAGTGGTCGTATTCGGTCAGGGGATGGCGAATATCCATGGTGATCAAGAGCCCACGCAGGCAGTCGCGATTGCCGAGGTAGCGCTGCAGGAGTTTCTGCCACTGCCGCTGCATAGCCTCGGGCACTTTGGCATAGCCATAGCCGGGCAGATCGACTAGCCGCTGATCATCGTTCAAGCCGAACAGGTTGAGGGTTTGGGTCCGGCCCGGCGTTTTGCTGGTGCGGGCCAAGTTTTTACGGTTGCAGATGGCGTTGATGGCTGAGGACTTGCCGGAATTGGAGCGCCCAGCGATCGCCACCTCCGCGCCGCGATCGGCGGGGAGCTGGTTGGGCTGGGCCACGCTTTTGAGGAAGGTCGCCTGAGCGAAGGGATTTTCTGTTGGCTTCATGGGTCCTATCCCAGCAATACGGATTGTTCAGTCATTGATGGAGGCCGGCGCCACTGCTGTGAACGTGCACGCGTGTTTTGCCGTGTCCGACGCTTGTGTGGTATATAGCCAGGCTAACATGATTTGGTCTTGCCTCGCTGGTTGACGGGGCGTTACTTGTTCCAGCTATCGCGCTCGAGGAGCCATCACCCCATGAGATTAAACCGCTTGCTTGTGTCCCTGCTTGCCGCTTTTTCCTACGCTCAGCTTGCCCTGGCCGAGGTTGGCCCTGACGGCGAGGCCGCAGCCGGTAAAAGTAAAGCCGCTCAATGTGCGGCCTGCCACAATATGGATGGCAACAGTACCAATCCGGAATATCCCAAGATCGCCGGGCAGCATGCGAACTACCTTTATAAACAGCTGCTCAACTTTAAGGCCCAGGAACGTCAGAACGCCATTATGTATGCCCAGGTGATGCGCTTGAGCAAACAAGATATGCAGGATTTGGCCGTGTATTACAGCGAGCAGCCATATGAGCCTGAAAAGGCATCCGCAGATGCCGATCTGGCTTTAGGGGAGCGGGTTTATCGAGTAGGTAATCCCAAAACGGGTGTGGCCGCCTGCAGTGGGTGTCATGGGCCTGAAGGTGACGGTAATCCAGCCGCTAATTTTCCCCGTGTTGCCGGCCAGCATCCCGAATATACCGCCAGTCAACTGCGTATGTTTGCCGGCATGAAACGGGCCAACGATGCCGGCCAAATGATGCGCAACACCGCCGGCAAACTCAGCGATGCTGAGATCGAGGCTGTTTCGGCCTATCTGGCCGGGCTGCGGTAGGAGCGGCCATATGACGATCTCGCTGCGCAATGCGCCGAGTTGGCTGGCGCTGATGATCGGTCTTTTGTTAGCCTGCGCTCTGGCGCCGGCCGATGCTGGTGAGGCAACTTATCAGGCTGGCAAGGATTATGAGCGCATCCAGCCGGCTGCACCTACCCAGGTGCCTGACGAGCAGGTCGAAGTGGTGGTGCTGTTTTGGTATGGCTGCCCGCATTGCTATCATTTCGATCCGCTGGTCGCGGACTGGGCTGAGCAACAGCCTGATACAGTCAAAATACGGCGCATGCCCCTGGCTTCGAGTCAGCGCTGGTCCATGTTTGCTGAGGTTTTCTATGCCGCCAAGGCACTGGGCGTGCTGGAAGCGATCCACATGCCTTTGTTCCGGGCAATCCATGATGAGCGCCGGCGCTTGTTCAGCCGGAATGCCCTGGTCGAGTTCTGCGCCCAGACGGCTGGGGTCGAGCAGGCGGAATTTCGCGATGCCATGGATTCGCTGTATGTGCAGGCCAAGCTTTCCCGCGACAAACGCTTGGCCCGGCAATATCAAGTCACCAGCGTGCCCAATATGATTATTCATGGGCGCTACCGGGTCAGTGCCAGTACCGCGGGCAGTCCCAAGCGGGCTCTTAAAGTGGCGGACTATTTGGTCAAACGCTCGCAGGAAGTCTTGCAAACCACTGCCAGGGCGGTACCCTGAACAATGTATCAGCACGGCTGCCGATCTGTTTAGCGAGTTCGCGCCCTACGTTCGAGGTGGAATAACCAATGACAAAGCCATTTAACTGGAACAAAAAGTAGTAGATCAGCGTGCCGACCGACGACGTTAAACGCCTGCGCAAAATCGAGGCGCAGCTCCGTGAAAGCAACCAATCCCTGGCGAGCTGTCGCCAGCAAGAGGAGTCGTTGCGCCGAATCGGGCGGCGTCTAGCCGTGGCCGCCCAGGGGCGTGACGATAGTCTCGATGCGGTGCTTGAGCGTGCCAGTGAAACCCTGCGTAAAAGCACCTCGGAGACCGAGCTCGATCGATTGGCGCAGGAGTTGTCCAAAGCGGTCTTGGTACTCGATGATTTTACCGCCAAGGCTAGAGCCATTTGTGCCCAGCGCTTTCTCGCCGCCGTCGATTGGCCGGCCGCGCTGAGTGAATCCGCGCATGCAGTTGACCCTCATGAACCGGATGATCCGATCAAGGCGGTGGCTTCCCTGGTTAACGATGCATTGCGCACGCCCCAACAGGCCGCCGCACCCGCATCACCCGGCGGCTTGCTGCAGCGCCTGTTCGGTCGCTCGTCTGCCGCCCCGGTCGAACCCCAGACCGAACCGGATCCTGGCGAAGCGGAGACTTCAGCGGCCTGCGAAGTGGAAGCCGCCGAGACTGACTGTCGTGCACAGGTGCACGAGGCCTTGCAGCAATTAGTGGAACGGCTGCCTTTGACTGCGGATTTGGACCCCGAAGTCGAGGACATCAAGGCCAAGCTCAACACCCCCGACGCCGAAATCACTTCGCTGGCTATTCGCCGGCTCGCCGATCTGTTTGCCCGGATGCGCAGCAGCGCGCGCCAGGAGGTGGCCGAATACCGCGGCTTGCTCGGCGATGTTTCGGACAAGTTGGCAGTGCTTGATCAAATTCTTTCCGAAGATTTCGCCAGCCGCGAAGCACAGGGCGACAATGGGCGTAATATGGGGGCTCTTCTGGATAACCAAATCGGCGATATGCGCACCCATATCGCCGAAGTCGAAGACCCCGCACGCTTGCGGCATTTGCTCAACGAGCGTCTAGAAACCTTGAGTAGTCATTTCCATGATTATCGTCAAGAGGAAGAGCGGCGCCTGAATGAAGCCCTAGAGCGGGCTACGGAGATGCGCCAACGCGTTAATGAGTTGGAATCCGAGGCCCATCAGTTGCGCGAAAATATGGAAAAGGAACGCGATCGGGCCATGACCGACGGTTTGACCGGCCTGCCGAATCGCTTTCAAATCGAGGAACGCATCGAGGCCGAGTTCGAGCGTTTCAAGCGGTTTCAACAGCCGTTAAGCGTAGTGGTTTGGGATGTCGACTACTTCAAGCGCATCAACGACAAATTCGGCCATAAAGCCGGCGACAAGGTCTTGCAAATCGTCGCGCGGAAATTGGCCGAGCGGGCGCGGGCCACGGATTTCGTCGGCCGTTATGGCGGCGAGGAATTCCTGATGCTATTGATTGGCACGGCAGGCCAGGAGGCGCTTGGGGTCGCCGAGGAAATCCGCAAGACGATCGCCGACTGTCGCTTTCATTATCGCGAACTGCCGGTGCTGGTCAGCATTTCCGGCGGGGTGGCCGAGTTTCAGCCCGGTGATGAGCCGGACGTTGTCTTCGAACGGGCCGACGCGGCCATGTATCAAGCCAAGCAAGCCGGCCGTAATTGCTGCGTACTGGCGCCGGCTTAGCTGATTGCCGAGAATCCGTGGACCCCTGAACAGCTGCCAAAGCGGTAGGTGCGACTTCAGTCACACTTGCTGAGGTAGAACATTTCCCGGCATTCACCATAAACAGCCGTGGTTATTCAGGCACGGGCAGCGGTGCCGGCTGATTCGAGGTGCTGCCGCGATTGCCGCTCGGTGGATACGCCGGCTGGCCATACCCCCAGCCATACGGATTGCCATACGAGCCACCATACGGCGACCCATAACCGTAGCCATAAGGACCCGGATACCCGTAATGCGGGGGATAATACCCATAAGGGCCGCCATAGCCATAACCGGGATGATAACGCCAATCATCGTCGTCATCGTCGCCGAACCAATCGCCGAAATCCCAGAAGGCACTTGCCTGGCTGCTCAAGAGGCCGAGCACGAAGCCGAGCAGGGCGCCGCGCAACAATGTTTGCCGGTGGATCATACGGACCTTTCTCCTCAACTGAATCGAATTATCGACGGTTCAAAATAGAATGCTCGCTGGCGAGCTGCAAGCATAACGTATCTGCGCCTTGGCCGCATGGATTGCCGACTGTCGGCGCGATTGCGCTGCCTGTGCAGACTACGGGATAATCGACAAGTTTTGCTGATTCCAAACTTGCCGAGAGATTTGCCATGAAAACGTTAATTATCTGTTTACTGCTTTGGCTGCCGACCGCCTTGCTGGCTGGCAATTACAGTACCTCGCTTGTGGTGCAGACGGGTCAGTTGCGCGAAGGCGATCTTGTGGTTCGGCATATCACCGATCTGGCGACCCGCAAAACTTGCCTGGCCTTTTATATCCGCACCCCCGGCACCAGCCCCACCATCGATTGCTATGACGTGAGCGGCGAGTTCGGCACCACCATCCGCCAGGTCTCGCATATCAAGCGCGACGATATTGTGATTCGCAAAATCGAGGACGTGAAGCACAATCGGGCCTGTATGGTGACCTATGTGCGCACGCCCGGCACCTCGCCGGCAGTGGCCTGTTATAACAATGCGTCCGGGCAGCAAAGCGTACTGCGCGATACTGGCCATTTACGCGAAGGGGATCTGGATGTCTACCGGGTGCAGGATGCAGGCGCCCGGCGGACCTGCCTGATCGCCCATGTGCAAACCGAGAAGACCGCGCCGTCGGTGTATTGCTACGATGCGGCCAAGCCCAGTTCGGCGGGCCTGCACCAGCTCGACAAGCTGCGCGAAGGTGATCTCATCGTCCGCAAGATTGCCGACGAGGCCAATCAAATGATGTGCATGATTACCTATGTCGCCACGCCGGGCACTTCGTCGCGGCTGTTTTGCTTTACCAAGGGACAAGGCCAAGGGCAAGCGGCAAATCAATAGGTAGCAGGCAACGCTTGCGGCCAAGGCTTGGCCGCAAGCTATTATCGCTTCCTGCTGGCCGCCGCCCCGCCAAACGGGGCCTACGGCAACGATCACCTTGAGTAATAGCGAAAGGTGCGTACAGCGACACCATCGTAAGGCTTAAAGTCGCCGGAACCGCGATGGGTTAATCAAACAATTTGACTCTATTTGGAAAATCGGGCGCCAAGTTGGAATGATCCAGTTGTTCGCTAGGGCCAAAGAATTGAATGTCGCCGTTTTCATCGCAAATCCAAGCTTCGAGTGCGCCCGCCAAAAAATATAATTCTCTTTTTTCGGTCATTTCAAGTTTTGAGTTGCTCTGGGAAATCACTTCTATACAAATTTCTGGTGCAATGGAGCATTCGGCTTCGTGTTTGATTGATTCGAATCGTGGTGCCGAGCACCACGCAATATCGGCTACTTTGGTGCCTTTTGCTGTGGCAATTGCGCACTCTGGCAGGACTACACCGCTTGGTGGTAATAAGCGCGCGATTTTTCCTTGAAAGGCCGCGTGGTAAACCTTTACGGGCGACATTAAAATCTGCCCTTTTTCATTAAGCTCGATCTTAAACGGCAAATTCTGAAGGCTAGGATGCTCACACACTTCTTGCCATTGCATGTTAGTGCCTCTGCTAAACGGGCAAATGCGGGCGTTGCCATAGCTTGGCCCAGCTCGATTGCATAGTGGCCAGCAGGCGTTCGAGCGGTTTTTTCTTGATTTGATAACCGACCTTGTACAAATCGGCGGTTTCCTGATTGGCCAGCAAATAATCGTCACTGGTGCGGATGTCATCGACCAGGCCCAGCTCCCGCGCCTGCTCGCCATACCAATATTCGCCGGTGGCCACCCGGGCTATATCGACTGCCGGGCGATAGTCCGTAATAAAGTCCTTGAACTGCGCATGGATCTGGTCGAGCTGCTCGCGCAGTTTTTCGCGGCCGGCGTCGGTGTTCTCACCGAACAGCGTCAACGTGCGTTTGTAATCGCCGGCGGTATGCAGCTCGAAATCGATCCCTTTTTGTTCCAGCCAGCGGTGAAAATTCGGGATTTCCGCGAGCACGCCGATCGAGCCGATAATCGCAAAGGGGGCTGCCAGAATCCGATTGGCCACGGCCGCCATGAGATAGCCGCCGCTGGCGGCGACCTTGTCGACGGCCACGGTCAATGGGATACCGCGTGCGCGGATGCGCAGCAATTGCGAGGCGGCCAGGCCATGTTCATGCACCGTGCCGCCCGGATTTTCCAGGCGGACCAGGACCTCGTCCTGTTCGCTGGCTTCCAGCAGCAAGGCCGAAATAATTTCGCGCAGCGCGCTGACTTCGCTGGCTTTGATATCACCATGGAAATCCAACACGAAGATCCGCTGGCGGGCTTCATCCGTTTTATCTCGCTGCTTCGCTGATTTGCGCTCGGCCTTCAAAGCCTTCTGCAAGGGTTTTTTCTGTAGCGAAGCCTTTTTCAAAGCCTGCGCCATGCTGCGGTAATGCTCGTTCAGGTAAACGATCTCCAGGCGATTGCCGTTGGCCTCGGGCTCCGAGCCCTGGCGGGCACGCAGCAGTATTAACAGGACGAGCGCGATCGCCACCAGCACGGTCAGGGCTTTGGCAGCAAACAAGCCATAGTCGATCAATGCTTCAATCAAGTAAGACTCCACAATATCTTGGCCTAGTAAACACCGTCTGAATTGAGTGTTCGAGTGTTGTTAAGGCGATTATTGAATGGTCGATCAGTTGTTCAGCGAGTTCAAACAGCCCCGCCTACAGAGACGACAAGCTCGACCTACATAGGCTCAGTTGCCGCCACCTTCCAGTACTGGAGCGTAGCTTTGATCGCGAACCCCTTGCAACAGGGCGTCGACATCATCGCCGGCGACACCTACCATTTGCAGGGTTATACCGCCCAGGCGCAAGCTGCTCTCGATGGCTTCCGGATAGGCATAGCTCACGCCGGCAGCGGTCAAATCGCCGGCAGCCCGCAAATCACCGGCGCGGGCGATGACCTGTATCTGAGGATAGACATTGCGGATATGGGATACCGCTCGCAGTGCCGCCGCTTGATCGTCGATGGTCAGGACCACCAAGGCGGCTTCCTGCAGCTGGGCGGCGGTGAGCAACTGCGGGTCGCTGATATCGCCGTAATATACCGGCAGGCCATCGGCCTTGCCTTGCGCAACCTTGGCGGGATCGGTATCGAAGGCGATCAGGCCGATGCCGCTGGTATGCAGCATGGTCGCGACCGTATGCCCGACCCGGCCGTAGCCGCCGATGATGACTCGACCTTTGAACTGGCCCTTGCGGGCCTTGGTCCATTCGGCCGCAGGTGCTTCCGGCTGGTGGTCCCAGCGCTTGCCGAGCGTGTCGCCCAGGCGCACCAGCAAAGGCATGCTCAGCATGCTTAAGGAGATGACGCCGAGGCCCACCACAAAGGTAGGGTCGTCGACGACGCCCAGAGCCTTGGCCGAACCGAACAGCACAAAGCCGAATTCACCGCTTTGTGCCAGCCAGCAGCTCAATCGCCAGGCCATGCCGCGGGTGAAGCCGAAGGCCAGGCCCAACAAGAATAAAACACCCAGCTTGATGGCAACAATGACAACGGTGTGCTGGAGAAACAGCCAGGGATCGGCGGCCAAGGCCTGGAAGTTGATGGACATGCCGACCGCGATAAAGAACATGCTCATCAACAAGCCCTTATAGGGTTCGATATGCGCTTGAATTTGATAGTTATAGCGCGAGCCCGATAACAGCATGCCCATGAGGAATGCGCCCAAGGCCATGGAGACCCCGGCCTGAGCCATGGACCAGGCAGCGAAAAACACCGCCAGTAAGGTAAGCAGCACAAAGCCTTCGCGGTTGCCCGTGCGCATCAAGCGCTCGAAAGCGAACGGCAGAGCGTAACGGCCCATCAGCCACAGTAGCCCCAGCATCGCCAGCGGCTGCAGCAGGCGTTCATGCCAGGCCGGCACCAGCTCGCCCATATCGCCTGCGCCACCGATCAGCGGCACCAGCGCCAGCAGCGGCACGATGGCCAAGTCCTGCATCAGCAGTACGGCAAAAGTGGTACGGCCATGTCGGCTGGCGATCTCGCCGCGTTCTTGCAAGAGCTGGAGGACAAACGCCGTCGATGACAGCGCCAGGGTCAGGCCGATAAGGATCGCGGTGGGCCAGTCCGATTGGTAGAAGCGGATATAGATGCCGATCAGTAACCCTGACAGGATGATCTGCAGGGAGCCGAGGCCGAATACCTCGCGGCGCATGGACCACAAGCGTTTCGGCCGCAATTCCAGCCCGATCAGAAACAGCAGCATCACCACGCCGAGTTCGGTGAAATGCCGCACATCCTCGACATGCTGGGTGATATGCGGCCCCGGTGAATACGGCCCGACCACGATGCCGGCCACCAACAAGCCCAGCACCGAGCCCAAGCCAAGGTGTTTGAACAAGGCCACGGCAATCGAGGCCACGGTCAGCAGCAATACGGCGGAAACGACAAAGCTATCGAGATGCATTGCGAACGGTCTGGGCAGTTAGAGTGTCAGGCCGTCATATTAACAAAAAGCCGAGCGCACGTGCGTGGGGCAGGGAGGGACCGCTGTGCGGGTGACTCAAGCGCCCACCAAATCAGCTTGCCTTTGGTAGACTACCGGTGTCCAAGCAGCATTGCGTATCAGTGTCATTCATTTCATATCATTCAATATCTTCAACGGCATGGTGGGGCTTAATTTTTCCTGCGATGGCTCGCATTACATGGCTTGGTCAGAGTTCCTGCAGAAAAATTTGAGCTTTTGGCTGGGCAGTGGCACTGTCTGTGCGCTGGGTGGTGATGGGCCACCGGCAGCCGATGCTGACAGGGCCTGATGACTAACAACGAGGATTTGCTCATGACACCATGGTTCGAGCGCTGGGTCTATGGCGTGATGTGGCTGGGATTGCTGTTGCTGGCCACGTTGCCGCTCATTCCCGAGGGGACGCCGGCGGCTACGGTGATCGCCAACATGCTGCGTATGGATTTCGCCGAGGTGAACGGCATCACGTTCGCTGTGTTTAATCTGCTCGGGGTACTGCCCGCCGCGTGTGCTGCAATCTTGTTATACGATACCGGTCGATTGCCGCCACAGCCGTTCGTTATCGGCAGCTTTTTCCTCGGTGGTTTCGCGCTCTTGCCCTATCTCGCCTGGCGCCGGACCGATATGCCCTTGCGGGCCGAGCCCGACCCCTTCACCAGAGCCTTGGGCTCAGCGGCGGCCGGCTTAATCTATGTTGTGCTTGCCGCAGTACTGGTGCTGCTGGCTATTCTTTGGGGTGACCCGCGCGCTTATTGGCAGCAGGCGATGCAGTCCAAATTCATCGCGGTTATGTCCCTGGATTTTTTGATCCTGACCGCGGTGATGCATCGCCTGGTCAGCGTGGATCGCGCCCGCCGGATCACGCACGAGACCCCGCTGCTGCGCCTTATGAGCACGGTGATTCCATTGTTTGGGCCCCTGCTGTATTTGAGCCGGCGGCGGTCCTAGACATCCTAGATCCTAGACGCTGGGCAGCACGGCCATTCAGCCGGGGTCATCGTTGTTAAAGGCTATCGCAACGATTTCTTCATCTCAGCAAGCTGCAAACATAGTAGACTAGGTACGATAAGTTAAGCTGCTATCAATTATTTCATAAGTTCTTGTCCCCCTTTCCCCACCAGGAGAAGAGGGTTTTGAACAGCTGCCCAATCTAACACCGAGAACTTATGCAAACATCAATACCAATGAAGTCGTATGGCCTCAGACAACAAGCTCCATCTAACCCCCGGTGATACCCTGCAATTGGAGTTCGCCGACACCAGCCGGCCGGGCCGTTTTTATGTCACGCTGATCGGCCAAGTCCATAAACGCAGTCTGATCGTCACTACGCCCCAGACCGAAGGCAAGACACTGTTTATCAAAGAAGGGCAGGTGTTCTCCGCCCGTATGCTGTCGGGCAACATGGCCCAAGGCTTTGTTACTTCGGTCTTAGCCAGCCGGACTCAGCCGTTTCCCTATCTGCATCTCAAGCCGCCCACGGAAGTCGAGGTCGCCAAGGTGCGGCAATCCCATCGCGTCCGGGTCACTCTGACAATGGTCGCCCAGCGCAGTACAGACGCCAACGAGCCGCCGGCCAAAGCCAATGTGCCTGGGCGGATTCTCGATCTGAGCACCAGCGGTGCGCTCATTGCCACGGTCAAATCGGTCGGGGAGGTGGGGGATATTTTGAAGCTTTCCACCCGCCTGGCATTCGAGCGTATGGCCAGACAGGTTACCGTCCAGGCCCGGATTCGTAATCGCCCGGAGCATCACGAGCTGGCCCAGGACGAGAAAACCCCGCATTGTTATGGCGTCTCCTTCGACGATCTCAGCGATTTCGATCGGTTGCTGCTCAAATGTTTCGTCAACGAGCAAATCATCAATCAGTTATTGGGCTGACGATGGCGATGCCCATAGCCGGGTAGGCGGCCTGCTTGGTAAACTTGATCAACTTAATCGATCGGTCTTCGCTGAAGTCGACATCCATCCCGGTGCCTGGAATACTGGCGATCATTGGGGTGGCGATTTCATGCAATGGACGGGCTCGTTATTACAAAAGCGTGGCTTCGATGAAATCCGCAATGCCAGCCAGTATTATCACGCGTTGCGCCAGCGGTTCGAGCATCAATCCGACAACTTGCCTCAGCGTGAGACGATCGAGCAGGCCCTGGCCCAAGCCTACGATCATATTTTGTTAGCGGAGACAAGTTGTAATTTTTATTGGGGCAGTCAATGGATCAACAAGTCCTTTGATGTTCTCGAAGTCGCCTACCGGCTACTAGACGCCGCGGCGGCGCAACTGCCGCCTGCCGCCAACGCCGTGGGCACAGCGGCTCAACCCAAGGAGAGTGAGCATGAAAGTTAATATGAGTGTTGAAGCGACGGCGCGAGAAATGCGCGAGTTCTTCGGCCTGCCGGATGTCAAGCCGGTGCAGGACGAGATGATGAAAATGATCAGCAGCAATATGCCCCAGGGCTTTGCGCCGGGCACCGATTACACCAGCTTGATGCGGCCGTTCTTTTCTTTTCAGGCCGAGGGCCTGGAAGCGATGCAGAAAGCCTTTTGGAATGCCTTCAGTCATGGCATGCAGCAAAGCGACGAGGACGACGACCAGCAGGAGAGCAGTACTGACCTGTCCAATCGCGATGCCCGCTAGCCTGCTGGTGCCGGCGTGCAGCCTCGGAAGTGGGCATGCTCGGTAAGCTATTATTCACCGCGTTGGTTATCGGTATTGTGATTGCTTTAGCGCGCGAGCGGCGGACCGATAGCGCGGGCGAACAAGCGGGTGAGGAAGCGGCCGGCGCTTCCTGGATTCCCTGGCCTAAAGTGCTCGCCTTCGGGGCAGTGCTGATCGTGCTGAGCGCCGGCGCGGCGACTTATTACAGTTATTGGAGTGCGGCCAACGAGGTGGTCAAAGTTCGCGTGATCAATAGCAATACCGGCGAAGTCGTGGTCTATCAGGCCCGGCGCAAACACATCGACAGCCAGCGCTTTACCACCATCGATCACCGCGAAGTCACGGTATCCGACGTCGAGCGCATCGAAATCGTGGAATTGCCGAGTTAATTTTTCTGTTAACGAGGCCACGGCGATGCGGTGAAGATCAAACCGCATCAATCTTCCTAAAGTGTTAAGACCAGCCCCAGACGCAAGCCGTGCCAGGCATAGTCGGCGTCGGCGGGAATGGGGACCCGCTCGACCGTGCTTGGCCGGAAGCTGTAGCGCAGGTACTCCAAGCGCCCCGCCAGGCGTTGTGTCAAACCCCATTCGATTCCCAGTCCGCAGACCAAGCCTAGCTTGAGCGGATCGACATTGGCCGCTCCGGCGTCGGTCTCAAAGGCTACCTGGGAAATGGCATAGCCGCCAGTCAGGTAGGGCATGACGGATTGCCAGGGATAGCCGGCCCGGGCCCGTACCGTAGCGGCATAGAATAAGCGGCTGCGATGGGCTGGTGCGGCACTTTGCTTGCCGGTGATAGCCAGGAGCTGCAGATCACTTTCCAAGCCCCAGTACAGGCCGTTGCGGGTCGTGTGTCCCCAACCCAACAGGATGCCACCGCCCGGCCCGGTCAAGTCGGTGCGTTCGGGGCCCGCGTTGTCCGGATTAAGGCGTTGCCGCCCCCAGCCGTAGCTGGTTAATAAACCCGCATAGACGCCGGCAAAGGTGACATGATCGGCGCGTTGGCCGGCTCGTTGCGGGGCATCACGCCAGATCAGCGCCATGTTCAGGCGATGCAGACCAAGACGGTTGTGTACTACATCGGTATCACCGAGCCGAAAGTGCTTGTCGTTCAAATGCTGGTAGCCATATTCCAGGCGCGTGACCCAATGCTTCGTCCAGGCCCATTCCAGGCCGCCACCGGCGGTCCAGCCCAGGCTGGCTTTGACGGCGCCTCGGTCGGTGTCGGCATTAAAGATATGGCGTTCACCGATCAGCAGTCCCGCTGAGACAAATGGCAAAAAGCGGTGGCTGGTCAGACCCAACCGCCCCTTAAGGGCCGCGGCCCAGGTAAAATCTTCGTTCTGGGCCAAGGAAATCGCCCCAGCACGCCGGTTGCCCTTGACCTCCTGAATCTGCAAGTCCGTCTCCAGCCCCAGCAGCGTTCGGCCGTAGTGCCATTGATAGCCGACTAAGAAACCACTGTGATCGCCTGTCATGCTGTAATTCACAGCATTGCCGCCGGACTCGGTACCGGCGTGGCCCGTAAGGCGGGCGTATTCGATGCCGGCATAGGCACCGGCCCAGCCCGCGGCGACGGCCTGATCCTTGGGATTGACCAGGTCTTCGGCCAAGCCTGCCGACCCGCCCAACATAGCCAGCAGTGTTGCAACGATGCCTACCCAAAACCGTCCCATACGTCAGGCAGTCTCGTCGAGGAAATCCAGAACCAGTGCGTTAAGCCTGTCACTGGCGTCGAACGGCGTGCCATGGCGGCTGCCTTCGATTACCTCCAGCTCGGCCCGCGGCATTCGGGCCACATAACTGGCTTGGCGGGTAGGCGAGACATAATCGTGCTCGGCGGCGATGACGAGCACAGGGCAATCGATCTCGTGTAAGCGCGCCACTGCGCTCCAGCCCGCCAAACCGTTCAAGGCGGCTAAATAGGCGGTGCGTGTGTTTTCACTAAAACGCTCGCTGAGCGTTGCCCGCAGGGTAGCCTGGTCAGGATAGGGAAATAACTTCTTGGCAATCACCTTAGCCAACAGCGTCGGCCCGGCCAGCCTGATCAGTCCCTTGCGCAGCCAAAATCCTGCGAGTCGACCGGTACTGCGGAATGTGAAATCCGCATCACTGTTGAGCAAAATCAGGCGCCGAAGTCGCTGCGGCGCGTCCAGCGCGAATTGCAGAGCCACCGCGCCGCCGAGTGAATAACCGAGCATATCCACTTGGTCAAGCTCGAGCTGCTGCAGCAAGGCTCGCACATCTGCGGCATATGTGTTCGGGGTGTAAGGACCGGGCGGTTGTGCAGATCGACCAAAACCGCGTAAATCCGGGGCGATCACCCGCCGTGTGGCGGCGAATGCCGGAATCTGGTGCTCCCAATCCCGCGCACAACTGCCCAAACCGTGCAGCAGCACCAGGGGCGTTCCCCCTTGGCCCTCATCCTCATAATGAAATGTCAATCCCCCCGAGTTGAATTCAGGCATATTGAGTGAATCCCCGTTGTTTTTGCCAGCGTTGTAGTGATTTTTGGCCAATACCGTTGCAGCAAGCGCATTGGGTCAGTTAAACCCGAGTTCACCCGTTGACGTAGGGCGGGCTTTAGCCCGCCTCGTTTCATCCCGCCATGTTTTATCTTGTAGGGCGGGCTTTAGCCCGCCTTCCCAACGCTCATCAGCTTGCGCAGCCGGCAAAGGAAAAAGCCTTCCATCAGGACGTCGGGCAGAATCCGTCGGGCC
>CAYFSA010000015.1:27762-35088 GCA_964345605.1 uncultured Ectothiorhodospiraceae bacterium | reverse complement strand
CGGGCTTCAGCCCGCCACGCCGAAGGCCCATCGAACGGCCGGGCAGGGGTCGGTTGAAACCGACCCTACGGATTGACGTAGGGCGGGCTTCAGCCCGCCACGCCGAAGGCCCATCGAACGGCCGGCACGGGCCCGTTGCAACCGACATCATTGGCTATTTCCATTTTTTTTTCATTTTCCAGACAGGCAATCGAGCAATCATGGCAATGCTGATCGACTTCATGCGTCACGGCGAGCCCGTGGGCGGGCGGCGGATTCGCGGTCAAAGCCGGGATGATCCGCTGAGCGAGCAAGGCTGGTTGCAAATGCGGGCGATCGATACGGCGGACTATACGCGGGTTATCAGCTCGCCGCTGCTGCGGTGCCAAGAATTCGCCCGCGAAGTGGCCGCGACACGCAATATCCCCCTGCAAATTGATGCGCGCTGGCAAGAGGTCAACCTGGGCGAATGGGAAGGCGATACCCTGGCGGCGGTGGCAGCGCATTCACCTGCGCGTTACGCCGCGTTCCGGCGCGATCCCGAGCAAACCCGACCGCCCGGGGCCGAATCCCTGGCTGACTTCAGCGCCCGCGTGGGCGCGGCGTTTGCTGCATTAGCCGAGTATGGCGAGGCCGAGCAGATGTTGGTGGTGACTCATGCCGGTGTCATTCGTATGCTGGTCATCGATCTGCTGCAGGCTGCCTGGGCCCGGCTCAACCATATCGAGGTGCCGTATGCCGCGCGCACCAGGGTGTGCTGGGATGCCGAGCGCGGGCCGTTGCTGGTTGGACTGAATTGCTGAGCTGTATCTAGCCGGGAACATGTCGGAGGTTGATAAACAGCAATGAATATGACCGATGAAGCGACTCAAGTTATCGGAATGCATCATGTCGGGGTGCTGGTTGCCGACACCCAGCGGGCATTGGCGTTTTACCGAGATATTCTGGGCTTGCGCCAGCTTGAGCGCCCGCCGCTCGCCTACCCTGGGGCCTGGCTGGATTTGGGCCAGGGTCAGCAATTGCATTTAATGGAGCTGCCCAATCCCGACTCGCCCGAGCGGCCGGCACACGGCGGCCGAGATCGGCATCTGGCGTTGCAAGTCGCCGATCTGCAGGCGCTTCAGCAGCAATTAGCTGCGGCTGACATAGCCTACACCGCCAGCGCCTCGGGCCGGGCAGCGCTGTTTTGCCGTGATGCCGATGGCAATACCTTGGAATTGCTGGAGGCCGAGTCGGCGCAGCACAAGCGCGAAACGTGAGTGAGCCGTGATGAGTCTGTTCGCAAGCGGTAGGTTCAAACCCCCAGTATCTGAGGGGCGTATGCGGCTGCCGAATTAGGGCGGCTGAGGCTGAGCTGCTCGGCGGGTACGGGTTTGCTGTAAAAATACCCTTGCGCTTGATGGCAACCGGCGGCCAGCAGAAAATCCCGTTGTGCCGACGTTTCCAGGCCCTCGGCAATCACTTGGTAATGCAGGCTTTGGGTCATGGCGATAATGGCGTTGACGATAGCGACATCGCTGGCGTCTTCCGGGACATCGTCGATGAACGAGCGATCGATCTTGATTTTATGGATGGGCAGGCGCTTGAGATAGGCCAAGGACGAATAACCGGTACCGAAATCATCGACGGCGCATTGAATCCCTAAGCCGCTGAGCTCATCTAGCACGTGAATGGCCTGCTCGATATTGCTCATCAGCATGCTCTCGGTGATTTCCAGCTCCAGATGCTCGGGTGCCAATCCTGTCGTGGCCAGGCAATCGCGGACCACATCGGCGAAATTACTGCGAAGTAATTGGCGTACCGAGACATTCACCGCAATCCGACCGAACGCCTGGCCGGCTTGCAGCCAGGCCTGTCCTTGCCGGCAAGCCTCGTATAATACCCAGGTGCCCAGTACTTCGATTAAATCGCTTTCCTCGGCGATCGGAATGAAGCGCCCTGGCGAGACGAAGCCATGGATGGGGCTTTGCCAGCGGACCAAGGCTTCCAGACCGATCAGGGCGCCGTCGGTGAGTGCAATCTGCGGCTGATAAACCAGGACGAGCTCGTCGCGGGCGATGCCCTCGCGAAGATCGGCGGCCAGCGTGACGCGGGCGAGGGCATCGTCGGTCATGCTCGCGGTGTAAAAATGCACGCTGTTTTCCATCGCCAGGCGTTTGCCGGTATACATCGCCGCATCGGCATTGCGCAGCAGCTCCTCGACCGTGGTGCCATCGCGGGGATACAGGCTAATGCCGATGCTGGCGTTGAGATAGAATTCGTAGCCGGCGACGAAGAGTTTTTGATTGATCAGGGCGAGCAAGGCCGCGGCGATCTGCTCGGTGGTCGAGGCGATGGCAGTCGTCGAGGTGTCGGCCACGATGATCAATGCGAATTCATCCCCGCCCATGCGGGCAACCCTGGCATTCTCCGGCATGGCGCCGACCTTGCGCTGCAGGCGGGCCGCGATTTGCTGGAGGACTTCATCGCCGATGCTATGGCCTAGGCTGTCATTGATATGCTTGAAACGGTCGAGATCCAGCATGAGCACGGCCAGGTTGGCCTGTTGGGGATGGGTGTTAGCGATCGCCTGCTCAACCCAGAGACGGAATTGCCAGCGGTTGGCCAGGCCACTGAGCGGATCGCAATACGCCAATTGGCTCAATTGCTCCTCCGCCCTTTTGCGCTCGCTGATGTCGGAGATAAAGCCATCGATGATCTGGTCGCCATTGATCTGGCCCTCCGTCAAGCGGCCATTGAGTATCAGCCATTTCTGGTTGCCGGCTAAGGGCTTGGAGTAGAATTCAAAATTTTTGACCACACCCTCTTGCTGGAGCTGGTGTATCAGGTCTTGGCGGCGGGTTGGGTCGGCATAGACCTGCTCGGCCAGGTTGTCAAAATAGGCAATGGCCTCACTGGGCGAGGCTAAGCCCAGAATGTCCGCAGCGGCAGGATTGGCGAACAGCAGCCGGCCGCCGGTACTGGATTGGAAAATACCGATCGGGCTGGTTTCGATGAGATTGCGCAGGCGCTCATCGCTTGCCATCAAGGCGGAGCGAGCCTCGGCATGACTTAAGGCCAAACCGATGTCGGCGGCGAGCTCCTGCAACAGGGCACCAATGTTGTGGTTGACGGAAAACGGCTGCGCCACGGCGACGGCGATAACGCCGTAGGTTTTGTCTTGGTGGGCAATCCGGCAGGCCAGGCGGGGCCGGCCGGGCATGCCACCGCGCACCGGGCAGCTTTGGCAGTCTTTGCGGCTGTCATGGATCCAAATGGCTTGATCGGCGCGCAGGGCTCGATAGCCGCAGGCGTGTAAAGAGCCGGCCGCCAAGGCGGCCGACAACGGTTGCTGCCAATCGCCGGTGAGGTCGGCGACGGCGTACTCAATCACCCGCTTGTTGTCGTCAAGCAACGCGGCCCAAGCGTAATAGCCCAGATGGCCAGCCAATTGCTCACAAACATAATGCAGCATGTGCTGGCGGTCATGTTGTTGGACCAAAAGCTGATTGATGCTGCGCATGGCCAGCAGCATGCGATTGACTTGGCCAAGGGCTTCGGCATTTTGCTGGGCGGCGGCCTCGGCGGTTTTGAGCTCGGTGAGATCGATGTCCACGCAGAACATCTCGGGCTGGCCTTGGGCATTGTCCTGCATGACGTGCGAGGAGTAGATAGTAACTGACTGGCCCTCTTTAGCCTGGAGGGTGAGTTCTGTCGCTGGGATGGGTTTGCCATCGCGGAACCAGGCCTCAATAGCGGCGTAGACCTGAGGCTGCATGGCAGAGGGAATGATCAGCGCTTCCAGGCGTTGACCCATGGCTTCATCGGCGGCGTAGCCATACAGTCTTTCGCTGGCCTGATTCCAGAATATAACGCGATGATGGGTGTCATAACCCTGTACCGCGATGCGGGGTAATTGGTTCAGCAGGCGCTTGAAACGATCGTCCTGGTACGCGGCTCGCTGGCGGCGTTCCGCTTGCTGACGGGTTTGATATAGGTCGAGCAGTCCATATCCGATTGCAAACAGGACAATGGGGCCGAGGCCAAAAACGGCGAACAATTGCCAAAACATGCCAACGTCAGCGGCGGCCCGCTGGGTTTGCGCGAGCAGTGTGCTGGCCAGGTACAGCCACCCGCTTCCCAAGGCGACAACTAACGTGACACCGCCAAATAACAATAATAAAGAGGGGTGCAAGTGACGGGTTAGGCGCTTGTGCAATTGATCCATGGCGATACCTTTGATGCCTTTTTCAAGAACCCGAGCAACGCGAGGCAAACTACTACTGCTGACGATAGCATATGATGGTGTCTATCCGACCAGGGCTGAGTGAATGGATCAGATTGTAGCCTATGCGGTCGTGATGAGCTCGGTGCTGCAGCCAGGGCGTTTGCCCGTGCTGGACAAGGCGCGAATGAGGCATGGCCGCTGCCTGACATGCTATGATGCCCGCGATTTTCGCTAAGGAGCTGAAGTTGATGAGCCGCAATGTGATCCTGCTAATGCTGGCCGCTTGGCTGGTGTTGCCGCCGCCGACTCTGGCAGCACCGACGCTCTACGGTCAAGCCCATGTCTCGGTGGACTGGGTGGATGATGGCCAAGACGACAACGTGGCTGTATCGAATAACAATTCACGGGTCGGCCTGAAGGGGGCAGAAGACCTCGGCAGCGATTTGCAGGCAGTGTATCAAATCGAATGGGGCGTGGATCTCGCCGATAATGACGATGACGACGATCTCGGTTTTCAGCGCGATCGTTATGTGGGCCTCCATGGCCCGGCCTGGGGGACGCTGTTTTACGGCCGTCATGGCACCCCCATGAAGGCCCTTGGGCGCGAGGTGGACTTGTTCTGGCATAGCCAAATGGGTCAGAACCGCTCAATTACCGCGATTGGCTCGGGTGCGGGACCGGGCTTTGACCTAATCATGCCCAACACCATCGGCTATCGCTCGCCGCGGATTGCCGGTGTAGAGGCGTTCGCGGTGTATGTGCCGGATCACGACCTGGCTGTAAACTCACCCGGTGCCGATGATGACAATCAGGATGCTATCAGCGCTGCCATTACCTACAAGAACACCGAGCGGGCTGCGGGCCCTGTCTATGGTGGCCTGGCGTTTGAATCGCATCAGGTGCCCAAGGCGTTCGATGCCGCCGAGATTCGTCGGGAGAAGGCCCTGCGTGCGGTGGCTGCCATCGGCCAGCAAGGGTTCACCTTTACCGGCTTTGCCCAATATACCATTGACGAAGGTTTTATCCGGCATAACGATCGCTTCAGTTATGGGCTCGGGGTTGCTTTCGAGGAGGCTTACAATACCTTCAAAGCACAATGGTACCGCGCGCAAACCAGTAACGAGTTCAATGAAAACGGCGGTTGGCTGCTGGCCGGCGGGGTGGATCACGCTTTCAGCAAAACGACCTCGACCTACCTGGTCGTGGCCTATTTGCGGCCTGATGTGCGGGCGCAGCGCAACCAGGCGGGATTTGAGTTCGATACGGGTCTGGACCTGGGCGCCGAGGGGCATTTCGAGACGCATGCCCTGGCCGTGGACGACAGCGGCGATGCCGAGCGCCAAATCGGCTTGTCCATGGGTATGCGCGTATTATTCTAGGTTCTTTTGGGCAGAAGGAGTGAACGGATGAGCGACATTCCGACGACGTACCGTACCCGGTATCACTGGCAGGGTGAGGCCAGCGAGCCCCTGCACGGTAAACTGCATCTGGCCGATATGGCGCCGCTGCTCTGCGGCGGACCTCATGATGGGTCGCGTTATGACCCTGAGCACCTATTCGTGGCGGCCGCCGAAATATGCTTGGCCAATACTTTTTTCGTGATCGCCGACAAGTCAAAGCTCGAGGTGCAGGCCTATCAGTCCAGTGCCGAAGGCCAATTGATCTTCGAGGACAAGCAGGGCTATCGTTTCAGCGAGATCAAAATATGGCCGGTGGTAACCGTCGCCGAGGCCGAGCTGGACAAGGCCAAGCGCACGCTGGAAAAGGCCCATAAGGCCTGCCTGGTAAGCCGCTCGCTGAATTGTCCGGTCGCGGTCGAGCCGGAATTTATGGCCGCTTAACCGACACGCGCCTCATATCGATAGCCGACCCCATGCACCGTGTGGATGATACGCGGTGCGCTGGGGTCGCGCTCGATGCGCTTGCGCGGCTGTTGATGATTTGGTGATGCATGCGCGCCAAGCGGCGTCGTTTCGGGCATGACGGAAGGTGCGGACATTAGGGATGCTTATGCACCATGGCGGCCCATAAACTCGGCGGCAAAATCATTGAAGCAATCGGCTTCTATCGCGGTACGCATGGCTGTCATGAGACGCTGAAAAAAGCGCAGGTTATGCAGCGTGTTCAGCCTTGAGCCGAGCATCTCGTTGCAGGCGTCGAGGTGCCGCAGGTAGGCGCGGCTGTAATGCCGGCAGGTGTAGCAGTCACAGTCCGGGTCGGGGGGATGGGTGTCGGTGCGGTAGCGGGCATTACGGATGCGCAGAATGCCCTCGCTGGTATAGAGAAAGCCATTGCGGGCATTGCGGGTTGGAATGATGCAATCGAACATATCGATGCCTCGCGCCACCGCGGCGACGAGATCGGCGGGCTTGCCGACGCCCATCAGATAACGCGGTGCTTCCCGGGGCAAGCGGGGCAGGGTGTGATCGAGGATCCAATGCCGCTCGTCGGCCGCCTCGCCGACGGCGAGTCCGCCCACGGCATAGCCGTCGAAACCGATATCGAGTAAACCGGCCACGGATCGATGCCGCAATTCGGGATACATCCCACCCTGCACAATACCGAACAGCGCTGCCGGATTATCGCCATGCGCCGCTTTACTGCGTGCGGCCCAGCGCAGCGAGCGTTCCATGGATGCCCGGGCCTGGTCCGTGGTTGCCGGGTGCGGCGTACATTCATCCAGTATCATCACCACATCCGCGGCCAACGCCCGCTGCACCTCCATCGAGCGTTCCGGGGTCAAAAAGACCGGCGAACCGTCCACCGGCGACTTGAAATGCACGCCTTCCTCGGTAACCGCCCGCAGCTGTGCCAGACTGAACACTTGAAACCCGCCCGAATCGGTCAGAATCGGCCGGTCCCAATGCATGAACTCATGCAGTCCGCCATGCGCCTGGACGACCTCGGTGCCCGGGCGCAGCATCAGGTGAAAGGTGTTGCCGAGGATCATCGGGGCGCCGGCCTCGCGTAATTCTTCGGGCGTTACCGCTTTCACCGTCCCGTAAGTGCCCACATGCATAAAGACCGGCGTTTCCACGACACCCCGCGGAAAGGTCAGCCGTCCCCGTCGTGCCAGCCCGGATTCGGCCAGCAGCTCGAATTGCATAAAGCTCATAAATGGTCATACAGCGCCTGTGGCC
>CAYFSA010000015.1:0-27662 GCA_964345605.1 uncultured Ectothiorhodospiraceae bacterium | reverse complement strand
GCGAATGCTGGCATAAGTTCTGTTAAACTAACGTGTAATCCGATTCGGGTCTGCTTTGCTGCCCGACTCCTGCTATTCTCCCGACCATCGCGATTGGGTTCCGACTAATATGAAGATTCAAGATCTGCTTGCCAAGCTAAAACCTCTGAATGAGCTCGATGACGCTGCCCGCGAACCATTGATCGGCAAACTGGCGGTTGCGGAATTGGCGCAAGGCTCGCGCCTGAATGCCAAGGATGAGCGGGGTGCTTTAGTGTACTTGGTCGTGGGTAAGCTGCGGCTGCGCGATACCGATGCCGGCCGCGAAGTGGGGGTGTTACAGGCCGGCACGGCGCGGACCATGCAGCCGGTGTTTCCGGATCAAACCAATTATCTGGCGGTGGCGGAAGCCGATTGCAAACTGCTGCGCGTTGACCGACAGGCCGTGGACGAACAGTTCCAGGCGCAGCAGAGCGCCGGTTACGATGTCGCCGATGTGCAGGTTAACGAGCAGGAGAGCGCGCTGTTTCAGACCATTTACATGGCCAGCGCCAACAATGAGCTCGAATTGCCCAGCATGCCCGAAGTGGCGCTGAAAATCCGCAATATGGCCGATGATCCCAACGTCGGGATCGGCGATCTGACCAAGGTCATTCAAACCGATCCGACCGTGGCCGGGCGGATTCTGCATGCAGCCAATAGTGCCCTCTATCGTGGCCGCCAGGAGATTACCGGGGTGCATGACGCCCTGGTGCGGCTGGGCCTGAAAACCACCCAGAGTCTGGCCATGAGTATTGCCATGGGGCAGACCTTCAAGGCCAAGTCCAAAGTCGTGAAGGAGCTGATGGAAAAGCTCTGGAATCACAGCGTGCGAATATCCGCGCTGGCCTCGGTCATCGCCCGCAAAGTGGGCGGCGGGCTCAATCCGGAAACGGCCTTGCTAGCGGGCCTGTTGCACGACATCGGCGGCATTCCCATTCTTAATTATGTGGATAGCAGCGGTGAGACGGCCGATCCCGCCGAGCTGCAGGCGACTATCAGCAAATTGCGTGGCATGACGGGGCTGCTGGTGATGCAGCACTGGGGCTTCGGGCAGGATTTCGTGGCGGTGGTCGAAGGCGCCGAGAACTGGCAGCGTGATACCGGCGAGCCGGCCGATTACACCGACCTGGTGATCGTGGCGCAGCTCTATGACAATATGCGTACCAGTCAGGATGCCAGCATTCCGCCTCTGGAGACCGCACCCGCCTTCACCAAACTGCAGCTCGGCGGCCAGGATGCCGAGGCCAGCGTAAAAGTGCTGCAAGAGGCGGATGGCGAGGTCGAGGCCACTATGGCCTTGTTGAGCTAAGCGTACCCCCATGTAAACCAGCTGTTTGCCTGCCAGGTCAGCCATGGTGAGGGGAATAAGCGAAGGGTAAGCCGATGCCTGCGGGTGATTCGCGGGATATCAAACGCCTTGATCGGGGACCGAGCGGACCGGCGCGGAGCACGGCGGTCACGCCGGCGGTGCGCTGGGAAGTCGGGCAGGTCCTGCGCGGCACGGCGACCCGCGGCACCCCGCCCGGGCGCGGCGGGGGCCAGGCCCGCCTGCGCATCAGCGGTCGGGAATTGGCGGTGCGCTCGCAGGTGCCGATTTATGACGGCGATCAAATCACCCTCAGCCTGGATCGTATTCATCCTCAGGCGACCCTGCGCCTGATCGAAGTGAACGGCCGGCCGCCGGACGCGGAGAAACATGCCCTGCGCCGCTGGCGAGCCCAGCGTTTGCAGCGCCAACTCGGCTGGCAAGCCTTGTTGGTGTTGGCGCGGGCCAGCGCTGCGGTTATCGATAAAGCCTGGCGCCCCGCCTGGCTGACGCTGCGCCAAGCCCTGCCGCGGCCGGCCCAACTGACCACCGGTGCCGGCTTGCGGCAGGCTGTGCGTAACGGCGGTCTCTGGCTGGAAACGCGCCTGCTCAAACGCCACGACTGCGCTGCCGATCTCAAGGGCCAGTTACTGCAATTGCAGCAGCATCTGCCGCCTGCCATAGAGCCGCAATGGGCGGAACTGCCGGCACAAGCGGCGCAATTGTGGCAGGCGCTGCAGACCCAGCCGCCGCGGTGTGCCCTGTGGACCGTGCCGGCGGCTGCCGTGTCTGCCGAGGATCCGCAGGCCATGGCTTGGCTCGGCGAGCCGGGCATGCAGAGCCGGTTGCTCGCCGGTGTGCTGGCGCGGCTGGAATTGGGGCAGATTCTCAATTGGGAAATGGCCTGTGAACAAACCTTGCCCGGCTGGCTGGTCGAGCTGCCGGTGCTGGACGCGCCGGGTGATCATGTGCTGGCGCTGAGCGTGGTGAACGAGCGCGCCGGCGAGGCGGACGGCACGGGCGTACGCTGGGCGCTGCAGATCAGTTTGGCGCTGCCGGAACTGGGCCCGTTGTGGGCGCGGCTCAGTGTTACCGACAAGTTGGTTTCGGTGGTGATCTGGGTCACCACGAGCGCAGTGCAAGCCCGAGTGCAGCAGGCGTTGTGTGATCTGCGTGGGCAGCTGACAGCATTGGGCCTGGCTGTCGATCAGCTCAGTTGTCAGGTCGGCGAGCCGGATCTCGGCTATGCGGCGGGCGAACAATCCTTGGATGTGCAGGCTTAGATGGCAAAAGCAGACGAGAAAACCCCGGTTATCGTATCCCATCGGGCCAGTCAAACGGTGCCCCGGCATTTGCCCGAGGCAGTGCGCCTGGTCGCCGCCCAGCTCGACGAGGCCGGCCGCGCGCAGGCGATTCCCCTGACCAACGAGGCCGAGCTGAGTGCCCGCCTCGCCGAAATGCCGAGCACCGAGCAAGTGCCCGAGTCGCTGTTCACGGCGAGCGCGGCGGTGCTCGCCGCAATCTATCGTTTAGCCGGGCGTGAGTTGTCTGAGGCTGATCAGCAGGCTCGCGCTCAGGCTACCTCTTCGCCCGCTTCCAGCGAATAAACCGCCTCGACTTGATTGCCTCTGCCCAGCCAGCGGACCTGATTGCAGAGATTTTTGACCAGGGGAATGCCGCGGCCGAAAAAACGGCTCTCCGGGTGCAGGGTTTGGTCGCTGTGATCCGGATTGAAGCCCTTGCCGCTGTCTTGCACGCGGATGATGACGCTATCGGGCTGCGGCTCGCTGGTCAGGGCGATTTCCAGGCGCAGCATGCCCTCATCGAGGCGCTGCAGGCGCTGCTCGCGCTCGGTATAGAATTGCTCGAAACCTTCCGCCGAAGCCTTTAAGTGGGAATCGAGTTGGAGGATGCCGTGATCGACCGCATTGTTGTAGAGCTCGCGAATCACGGTTTGCAGGGTTGTGAAATGTGGTTTGAGTACTGGCATGTCCTCGATTCTGGCCAGTAACGCGGTGATCGGGTTGGCCTGGGCAATCTCCTGGCCGTGCAGTTCCA
This sequence comes from uncultured Ectothiorhodospiraceae bacterium, assembly GCA_964345605.1. Taxonomy (GTDB): domain Bacteria; phylum Pseudomonadota; class Gammaproteobacteria; order CAYFSA01; family CAYFSA01; genus CAYFSA01. Next base: position 24,277 of record CAYFSA010000015.1, on the reverse strand, counting down.
CTGACCAGATCATGTGGGCGACCACTTGCCCGGGGGCCCGGCCGCGTGGTTCGGGGTGGCTGGGCACGGCAGGGGCTTGAGCGAGCAGCTCCGGCTGGCAGGGCATGCCGACCAGGCTGACGTCGTCGGTCTGCGTGGCGCCCTGGGTGAACGCGTTCAAGGCCGCAACCACCGCATCGAAGACCTGCGCGGCCCGCTCGCAGGTTTCGATGGTCTGTACCAGGCGATCCTCACCCCAGAGCTCCTCGCCGCTGTAGTCGCGCGCCTCGATCAGGCCATCGCTGTAGGCCAGCAGATAATCGCCTAATTCCACCGGGGCCCGCTCGATGCGCCGATTGTTCGATAAGTGCGGCTGAATGCCGAGCGGCAGGTTGCGCGAAGCCAGCCGCATTTTGATCTTGCCGGTAGTGCTGTCCAGCAGAAAGGCCGGCGGCAGTCCGCCGTTCCAGACTTCCAGGCTGCGCAGGTCGGCGGACAAGGAAATGAAGAAAGCCGCCAGGAAAATGCCCGAGGGCATCAGGGTGTGCAGCTTGTAATTGATGCCATCGAGAATAGCGGTAGCGTTATAGCCCTTATCCGTCATGGTGTGAAAGACTTCCGAGACCGGTAGGGCACCGATCGCCGCACCCAGGCCATGGCCGGTGAAATCCCCCAGCATGATATGCAGGCCGCCGGCGGGATGATAGGCCGACAGTAGCAGATCGCCATTGAAGGTCGCCGCCGGCTGGATCAGGGAGCGCAGGCCGGGGATATCGATATTGCGGGAGCTGACCGCGTGGGAAAAGATCTGTTCGGCGACTTCGTGCTCGCGCTGCACTTGCGCATTGAGGGTGCGCAGGATTTCGCTTTGCCACTGCTGGCGCATGTAGAGTTTGCGCATGCGTTCCATGGCACCGACTTCGGCCTGCAGAAAGGCACTGCTAAAGGGTTTGGTCAGTACGCCGTCGCCGCCGGCCTCCAGGCAGCGCACCAGGTCCGCTTCGTCGGACAGGGCCGTCAGGAAAATAATCGGCACGAACTGCTCGCCCGCCTGCGCCTTGAGGGCTTGGGCTGTTTCGTAGCCATCCAGCCGCGGCATCATGACATCGAGCAGCACCAAATCCGGTTGGTATTCGTCAAAGGCGGCAACCGCTTGTTCGCCATCGGCGACCGCCTGTACCTCATAGGTATGCTTTTCCAGAATGCGCTGGACCATCAGGCGCAGCTGCGGGTCGTCGTCGGCGACCAGCACACGCTTGATAGGCGCCGGCTCAGGTTCGTTGAGGGCGTGTCCTGCTGTCATGCTGAACAAACTGCCGGCGGCCTAGTCGATGGTGAACAATTGTTCGAAGTGGGCGATATCCAAAATCTTGCGAATCGGTTCGGTTGGCTGCTTGAGCACGACCTTGGCATCGTCGCCGCCGGCATGCTCGCGCAGCAGCAGCAGCATCCCGAGCGCTGAGCTGTCCATGTATTCGGTGTTGCTGAGATCCACGATCACTTGCATGCCGGGGGTGTAAACATCCCGATAGGCCTCGCGAAATTCCCGGTGCTGGGAATAGTCGAAGCGGCCTTCGACGCGGATGGTCAGGGTCTGGTTGTCATTGGCAAGCGAGGTACTGATAGCCATGGGAAATCCTCTTGATGGTTGACTGAGTGCGACACAATATCGGTGTTAACGGGTGCAAGGCTGGCCCGCGGCGTTAAAACAGCTCGACCTCGCCCTGGTTCATCGAGGTCTGGGCAACCGGGCCGCGGCCCTCTAGCGTGCGCTGCTCGCGCCGCTCGGCAATGCGGGCCGCGAGCGCTTGCAGCAACTCACTGGCAGATTCGGTATCGGCCTGATCGGTATTGGCGAAATGGGTGAGCTCTTCGCCGAGCACCTGGAGATTGGCCACGGATTTTTCGGCGACGCCGAGCGATTGCGTACAAATGTCTTCGAACTGCAGGCTGCGCACGGCCTCGCCGACCCGGGCATCGAGCTGGTTGCCGATAGTGACGACCTGTTCGAGATTGGCCGCCATGGTTGCTTTGAGTTGCTCGATGTCCTGCACCATGGTGCTGACGTCCTCTTTGGTCTTAATGGTTTTGTTCATGTCGCGCGAGGCCATTTGATGAATCGTTTCGCGCACACTGGTCACGGCCTTTTGAGTGGCACGAGTGCGGGCCTCGATCTGCTCGTTGAACTCGCTGGAGCGCCGCGACAGCGCACGGACCTCCTCGGCGACCACGGCGAAGCCACGGCCCGCCTCGCCAGCGCGGGCCGCCTCGATGCTGGCATTCAAGGCCAGCAGGTTGGTCTGGTCGGCCAGGGATTTGGAATTTTCCAGCAACTCGAATACGCCATTGAGTTGCTGGGACATGTCTTCCATGTGATGGGACACTTCCATGCTGTGTTTGCTGACCTCTACCAGGGTTTGCACGAAGCTTTCTAGCAAGCTCTCGATCTGATTGACCGGATCTTGGGCTTGGCTATCCTGGCCTCGCTGGGAAATGGTATTGGCGACCAAATCATGCTGCTGACGTGACATGGTGTTGATTTCCTGAAAGCTGTTGGAGAGCTGTTCGATGCCTTCGCGCAACAGGCGGTTGACGCGCTCGAGCTGGCTGCTGATTGCGTCGAGTTCATGGGTCAGGCTGTGGTGCAGCTCCAGACCGACCGTTTCGGTCATTTGCCGCAGCGAACCTTGTTGGCCGCCATCGGCCGGCGCTTGCCGGGCGGGGGTAGACTTGCCGGCCGTCAGGAGCAGCCACAGGGCGAGGAGGAATGCCAGGACCTCGCAGACCAGGCGTAGCTCGGCCCAGGCCGGTGCCAGTGATGCCAAGCCAATCGCCAGGCCAAGCAGGATGACCAAGGTCAGGGACAGGGGGTTTGTCATTCATCTTCTCCCTTCGCAAACAAGGCCAGCCGCGGTGACCGCGGTGCCGAAAATAGCGCACAGAAACCTCAGGGGTTATCGATTAATCAATAAACGGTGATGTTAACGACTTTGGCCGAGCAAAGGAAACCGTTTCCGCCAATAGCCGACTGTCGGGTTCAGCGCGCGCCAGGCGCATGACTGGCGAGCCGGGCGAGATTGGCCGGGATGTCGCGCAACGTCAGGGTGGCGTCGGCGATGCCACGTTTGACCGCGACCCCGGGCATCCCCCAAACGACGCTGCTGGCTTCATCCTGGGCCAGGGTCCGGGCACCGGCGGCATGCATGGCGGCTAACCCTTCGACCCCGTCAGCCCCCATGCCAGTGAGAATTACCCCAATAGCCTTGCCCCCCACAAGCTTTGCCACGGTATGAAACAACACGTCGACACTGGGCTGGTGGCGATTGACCGGTTCGCCGCTGTAGACCCGGCAGACGAGCTGCGTGCCCCGGCGGACCACTTCGAGATGCTGACCGCCAGGGGCAATGAAGGCGTGCCCGTTGCTAATGACATCGCCATCCTGGGCTTCGTGCACGGTGAATTCGCTGAGCTTGTCGATCCGCCGGGCAAACGCGGCACTAAACCCCTTGGGAATATGCTGGGCGATCACGATGCCCGGCAGCTCGGCCGGCAGGCCCTGCAGGACTTCACCGATCGCTTCGGTGCCGCCGGTGGAGGCGCCGATGGCGATCAGCTGGCAACTCGCCGGATGCGGGCGTCCTGCGCCGGGACGCGCCGGCCGGACCGGGACCTGGGCAGGCTCGCCGGCCGCGCCCTGGGGGCGGTCCGCATGCGGCGAGCTGGGCCGGCTCTGGGCGGCAGCCTTGACTTTGGCAATGATCTCTTCGGCATAGCCGGTGAGCTGCTCGGCGACATCGGCCTTGGGCTTGGCGACGAAATCCACCGCGCCGATGGCCAGGGCTTCCATGGTTTTGTCGGCGCCCTGCTCGGTTAGCGACGAAATCATCACCACCGGCATGGGTCGTAGTCGCATCAGGTTGCGCAAGAAGGTGAGGCCATCCATGCGCGGCATTTCGATGTCCAGGGTGAGAACGTCCGGATTCAGGCGCTTGATCTTGTCGCGGGCCACATAGGGATCGTTGGCGGTGCCGACGACCTCGATGGTGGGATCCTCTTTGAAGATCGCGGTGAGTAACTGGCGTACCAGGGCGGAATCGTCCACGATCAACACGCGGATGGGGCTTTGCTGGGTCATTAGAAGAGCTCCGCTTCGCCGCGCACGGGCTGGGTTTCGATAGTGCGCATGTAATCGACTTCGCGGCGAATGATAGTGTCGTTATGCAGGGAGCGAAGTTTCTTGATTTGGACACGCCCTGAACTGGGATAAAAGACAACTTTGCGCGGATGCAGACCACCCAGATCCTCGGCGACCAGGCGCAGGTTTTCGTTGATGACATAATGCCGGGCGAAATCGATATTGCTGGCGCCGACATTGCTCAAATTGGCCAGCACCCGGCTGCCGCCGAACAGTTTTACCTCGAGCGCGTCGCGCCGGCCACCGTGCGCCAAGATGTCATTGATCAGTTTCTCCATGGCGTAGCTGCCGTAGCGGCTGGCCCCGTCGATGGAAGGATTGTCCCAAGAGCCTTGGTGCTCTTCGGTATGCGGCAACATGAAATGATTCATCCCGCCCACACCCCGTTTGGGATCGACAATACAGGCAGACACGCAGGAGCCGAGCACGGTTGTGATTAGCTCTTGACCACCAGTGACATAGAATTCCCCCGGCAGAATCTTGGCCATCCATTGATTGCGGGTTTTATCCCAATAACGGCGCACATGGGCGTAATCCGGATGGATGGCAGGTTCAACAGCAGCATTCAAAGCGGTGTCCTCATCAACGCTTGGCCAGTCAATCGCGGCCTAGGTCTGGCCGTTCTAGCATAAGCCTTGGGTGAATAATGAATGACCGGCGGGGCTGGCCATTTCAATCCAGTTTGCGGTAAATGGTCTTGCCGAGCGGCTCGAAGCGGTCGCTGACTTGATACAGGCTCTCCGAATGGCCGAGGACTAAATAGCCCCGGCTGCCCAAGGCCGCCGCGATACGGGTGAACAGCTTCTTTTGTGTGGGCTTGTCGAAATAGATCACGACATTGCGGCAAAACACGATGTCCAGTGGCTCACGAAAGGGCCACTCGGCCAGCAGGTTCAGGGTGTCGAATTGGACCAGCCCGCGTAGCTTCGGCGCCACCCGGACTTTGCCTTCGTTGCGCCCCTTGCCGCGCTGGAACCAGCGCTTGAGATAGTTTTGCTCGACTGTGGCGACCCGCTCCAGCGGATAGACGCCGGCGGCAGCCTGGGCGATAACGTTATGATCGACATCGGTGGCGAGCAGCTCGACGCGCCGCAACTGCTGGCTGTTCAAATGCTCGGCCAGGGTAATGGCAATGCTGTAGGGTTCTTCGCCGGTCGAGCAGCCCGCCGACCAAATCCGTAAGGGGCGGTTTTTCAGGATCGCCTGGGAGGCGGGCAGGATGGTTGCGGCGAGAAACTGGAAATGATGCGGCTCGCGGAAAAAGGCCGTGAGATTGGTCGTGATGGCATTGACCAGATCGGTGAAGGCATCCGGATCGTTAAGGGCATAGTCGAGATAAGTATCGAAGTCATGCAGGCCGGCGGCGCGGATGCGGCGGGCGAGACGGCTGTAGACCATGTCCCGCTTGGAATCGACCAGGTTGATGCCGCAATAGTCATAAACCGTGTGCCGGATGCGCTTGAAATGCTGGTCGCTGAAGGCGAATTCCCGCACACGGGTGCCGGCTTGGTTACCGGCGTCGGCTGCCATGAGGGCTTAGGCCGGCAAGGCGAGGGCGTGCTGCAGGCCCAGATAATGCGCGGCCCGCCGCAGGGGTTCACTGGGCTCGAGCCAGACCAGCTCGCCGTCCTGCTGCTCCAGGTCGCGCTTTAAGGCGAACAAGACTTGCAGCAGTGAGGTGTCGACCCGCTCGGCGGCATCTGCGACGATTGCCACGCGGGGACGGCCCAGCGCGCTGCGGGCCCGCTCGGCAAAGTCAGCGACCGAGCTGATGTCCTGGACCGGCTCCAGCCGCAGCTGCAGGCTGTCCGCGGCTGCATCGTTAGGCTGCGCGTCGGGTTTGGCCTGGTCTTGTTGGTCTTCTTGATCTTCTTCGAACACCCAAGCCAATGGGTCTTTGCCTAAGGCGGCCTTGTCTTGATCGTTCATGCCAATGTCCTCCCCACCAATAGGTCATCTGCCAGTTTATGATAATCCTTCGCACCGTGACTGCGGCCGCGAAACTCGAATACACTTTGCCCGAAGCTTGGGCTCTGTGCCAAGGCTTCACATTCGCGCACCGCCGTGGCCAATACTTGCCCCGGAAAGTGCTGACGCAGCCGGGCGGTTACCTCGCCGGTCAAGCGGCGGCGCGGCTGCAAGCGGGTGCGTGCCAGCCAGCGCTGTAAATCATACCCCAAGCGGGCTTCGAAATGTTTGACCGTGCGCATCAGATACGCCAGCCCTTCCAGGCCGAGATAATCCCCGGTCACCGGGATAAGTAATTCATCGGCGGCATACAACGCGGCGGCCATCATGATACCGGAGGAAGGCGGGCAGTCCAGGATGATGAAATCCTGATCCGCGGCCTCGCTGTGCAGGGCCTGGCGCAGCTGGCGGGCCCGCTTGGCCCGGCCCTGGGTGAACTGCACGATATGGGCAAGGTAGCGGCCGGCGCGCAGCAAACCTAAATGCTCGCGCACCGGTTGGACCTGCGCGTGCAGGCTCGCGCCGTCCGCCAAGACGACATCGACGCCGTGGCCGGCGCGCGCGGCAAAGCCCAGACAGATGCCGAGATGGCCCTGCGGGTCGAGATCCACTGCCAGCACGGTATAGTCGCGGCGGGCCAGGGCATGCGCCAGATTCACCGCGGTTGTGGTCTTACCGACGCCTCCCTTTTGATTCATGACCGCAATGCAGCGCATGCAGGGGCTAGCCGCTCGCCTCCGCGACGGCCTGGGCATGTTTGTCATTGGCTTCGGCGGCGACGAGTTCGTCCATGCACAGCAGCCGATCGACATCCACCAGAATGATCAGCTGGTCGCTGATCGTCGCCAGGCCCCGCAGCATGTTGGTATTGACCACCTCGCTCCATTCCGGGGCGGGCTTGATCTCGGTTTCACGCACGGCATGGACCTCGGAGACGGCATCGACCACGATCCCCATGGTGCGCTCGCGATTGCCGCAATAGGCCTTCAGCACCACCACGACGGTGGTCGGGCCATGCTCGATCAATTCCAGATCGAAGCGCTTGCGCAGATTGATCAAGGGCACGATGGTACCGCGCAGATTGATCACGCCCTCGACGTACTCGGGCGTGTTGGGGATCGTGGTGACCGCGCCCCAGCCGCGAATTTCCTGCACCCGCAGAATATCTACGCCGTATTCCTCGTCGGCCAGCATAAAGGTCAGGAACTGGTCGGCGTCGACGGCCAGGCCCTGGTCGATGTCTTGTTTGAGTTGATCGGGTGTCGACATGTTCGGTCCTCGTTAAAGCGAAGGGGATGGCTGGAATTATCGGGTCTTGGTTGCCTCGACGACATGGAAAAAGCCGAGCAGGTCTTCCAGGCCGCGGGCTTGGCTGTCCAAGGAGGCGCTGGCGGCGGCGGCTTTTTCGACCAGGGCGGCGTTTTGCTGGGTCGTCTGGTCCATTTGCGCGACGGCCGTGTTGACCTGGTCGATGCCGGCGCTTTGCTCGCGATTGGCCCCGGCGATTTCGGCGATCACCTGGCTGACCTGGCGCACCGCCTGGGCGATGGCTTCAAGGGCCGTACCGGATTCCTGCGCCAATTGCTGGCCGGAATCGATCTTGGTCAGGCTGTCGTTGATCAAGGTCTTGATTTCCTGCGCGGCGCCAGCACTGCGCTGCGCCAGCTGGCGGACCTCGTTGGCGACCACGCCGAAGCCGCGGCCTTCCTCCCCGGCGCGGGCTGCCTCGACCGAGGCGTTCAGGGCCAGGAGGTTGGTCTGAAAGGCGATTTCATCGATCACCGTGGTGATTTCAGCGATTTTGCTGCTGGCGTCGCTGATGCCCTGCATGGCCGCGACGGTCTGGCCGACCACGGTTTCCCCCCGCTCAGCCTTGTCTCGGGCTTGTTTGACCAGGTCGTCGGCTTGTTGGACATGCTCGGCGTTTTGCTTAACCGTGGCGGCGATCTGCTCCATGCTCGAGGCGGTTTGCTGCAGACTGGCCGCCTGGGATTCAGTGCGCCGCGACAGGTCCTGATTGCCGGCGTTGATCTCGCTGGCCTCGGTCATGACGGTGGCCGTGGCGATCTGAACCTGGCCGATCACTTCGGTCAGCTTGTCCGCGGTGCTATTGGCGCGGTTGGTGAGCTCGCCGAACATGCCGGCGTAGTCATGGCTCATGCGCTGACTGAGATCGCCGGCGGCCAGGGCGTTCAGTACCGTCAGCAAGTCCTGCAGGGCGGTCTCGCAGACGCTTAACAAGGCATTGATACGCTCGGACAGAACTTGATAAAAGCCTTCCTTGTCGGCGGTGGCGATGCGGCTGGCGAGGTCGCCGGCCCGGGCAGCGGCGATAATCGCTTCGATTTCACGCTCGATCTTCAGTTGCTGGGTGCGATCCTGCCATTCGACCACCGTGCCGATGCGCTGGCCCTGCGGGTCGAGGATCGGCGTGGCGATGATGCGCATGTCGCGGCTGCCGATCTTGAAATCGCCCTGATGGGTGTCGGTCATGTGCGCGACCATCTTTTGCTGATGACTGGGGTTGCGGTGAAATTCGCTGAAGGTGGAACCGAGCAGGCGTTCGGCCCGAAAATTGGGCAAGCCCTGGCGCATGTCGGCCTCGTTGTCCTGGAACAGGCGCTGGGCGGCGCGGTTGATGTAAACAATACGCTCATCGTTGTCGGCGATCATGATGTTGGTCAAGGCATGATCCAGGCCGGCGCGGATGCGGCCATTTTCCACCGCCTGGCGATCCTGCGCCGCAAAGCGTTCCTGGATGCGCTCGCGCAGGGCCTGCAGCTGCTCGAGCAGCCGGCCTATTTCACCCTTGCCGGTTTTTGGGACGGGGGTGGCGGCATCTCGGTCAATGGTGTCGGTGAAGTGCAGTGCGGCCTGCAAGGGGCGTAGTACCAGGTGGGCTAACAGCCATTGCTGGACCAGGCTCATGCTGATGAGCAGGCCGGCGATCAGCGCAACGCTGCTGGCGGCTGGCGGGGCGAGCAGCAGTGCTGCCAGCGCCCACAACAGGCAGGCTGCACCCAAGGGAAATAACAGCAGCTGGTAACGGATGCTCATAAACGGTTATCCGAGTTTGTAGGCCGGTTTTTAACCGGCCACTGTACAGGACTACCGACCCTTTGCAAGGTCGATTGAAATTGACCTTAAAGCAAATCGCCGCGAATAGGTGTCGCGTTGAGTTGCTGTTCAACCCCCCCCCCTAAGCGGCGACCCGCTGGCGGACTTCGGCCTTGCGCATCAAGCCGCCGATATCCAGAATCAAAGCGACCGTGCCATCCCCTAGGATGGTCGCCCCGGAAAATTCGGGAACCCGCCGGAAGTTCTGCTCCAGACTCTTGATCACGACTTGCTGTTGGCCGAGCAGTTCATCGACCACCAAGGCCGTGCGGCTGCCTTCGCCTTCCACCACCATCAACAGGCCGTCGTCCAGGCTGGCGCTGCGTGGCGTGATGCCGAAATAACGATGCAGCCGCAACACCGGCAGGTATTCGTCGCGCCAGTGATACATCTCGCCGCCGCCGATACGATTGATATGCTCTTCCTTGGCCTGAATGGATTCGAGCACCGATAGCAGCGGGACAATGTAGATATGCTCGCCGACCCGGGCGAGCTGGCCCTCGAGGATGGCCAGGGTGAGCGGCAATTGAATGGTGAAGCGGCTGCCCTGGCCGAGTTCGGAGGTCACTTCCACGTGCCCGCCCAGGTCGTTGATGTTACGGCGCACGACATCCAGACCCACGCCGCGCCCGGACAGGTCGGTGACCTCGGCGGCGGTGGAAAAGCCGGGATGGAACAGCAGATCGCGGGCTTTGTCGGGGGAAAGCTGTTCGTCTTCGCCGATAACGCCCCGCTCGCGGGCCTTTGCCTGAATCTTGTCGCTGTCGATGCCGCCGCCGTCGTCGGCGACCTCGATTACGATATTGCCGCCCTGGTGGAAGGCATTGATATGCAGATTGCCCTCCTCGGACTTGCCGGCGGCACGCCGTACCTCCGGCGCTTCGATGCCGTGATCCATGGCGTTGCGGACCAAATGGGTCAGGGGGTCGCCGATCTTTTCCAGCACCGTCTTGTCCAGCTCAGTCTGTTCGCCGGACATAGTGAGCTTGATCTGTTTGTCGAGTTGGGAACTGACATCGTGGACCAGCCGCGGCAGGCGGTTGAACACCGAAGCAATGGGGAGCATGCGGATGCGCATGGCATCTTCTTGCAGATCGCGGGTGTGCTGCTGCATTTGGGCCAGCGCCTGGCGCAGCTCCTGGAGCTGCTGCACATTGATATCATCGTCCTGCTCACTGATCTGGTTGAGCATGGACTGGGCGATGACCAGCTCGCCCACGCGGTTGATCAGGGTATCGATCTTGTCGATATTGACCCGGATCGAGGAGCTTTCGCTCGATCCGCCGCTGCGCCGCTCCTTGCCTTCGCTGCGCGGCGCGCGGTCGGCCGCGGGTGCGGCGGTGGTCGGCTGGTCGGCGGTGGCTGCAGCGGCGGTCGGGATGGGTTCCAGGGTCAGCTCGCAATCATCCTCGACCCACTCGAATACCTCCTGAATGGCCTCGCGTGCGACCGGGCCGTGCAGGGTGAGCTGCCAGGCGAGATAACAGGCCTCCGGGTCCATATCAGCAAGCGCGGGGACCTGGTTGGTATCGGCTTCGATAGTCAGCTCGCCGAGCTCTTCCAGGGCTTGAAACATGCGCAGTGGTTCATTGCCGGTGCGCAGAATATGCGGCTCGGGACGAAAATGGATGGTCCAGCCGGCAATGGTCGCGGCTTCGGGGCTGTGTGCCGGGGGCGGCGCGTCGGCCTCGCCGGTGCCTGCGTCACTGGTCAGCATGGCATCGAGATTGGCCTTGGCGGCCGCGATGCGGTCATGATCGATAGCGGTGTTGTCACGACTGGCCATGAGCATTTGCCGTGTGCAATCGACGGCTTCCAGGAGTAAATCAACCGCTTCGGGGGTGACCGGTCGCTGGCCGGAACGCATTTGATCGAGCAGGGTCTCGACCACATGCGTGAAATCGGCAACCGTGGTAAAGCCGAAGGTGCCTGCGCCACCCTTGATGGAATGGGCCGCCCGAAAGATGGCGTTGATGGTGTCGAAATCGCCGCTATCGAGCTCCAGCAGGCTGGATTCCATGAGATCGAGGCCCTCGAAGCTCTCTTCGAGGAAGGTCTGGGTAAACTGCGCGAGATCCACTGGCATGATTGTTTACCCCAGGACCCGTTTGATGGTGGCCAGTAATTGGTCGGGATCGAACGGCTTGACCAGCCAGCCGGTCGCGCCGGCCGCTTTGCCATCCTGCTTTTTGTCCGCGGTGGACTCGGTGGTCAGCATCAGGATGGGCGTGAATTTATAATCAGATAGCTGGCGCAGCTCTTTGATCAAGGTGATGCCGTCCATGCCCGGCATGTTGACGTCGGATAGCACCAAGTCGCATTTTTGCGATTTGGCCTGGCTCAACGCTTGGTTGCCGTCGGCTGCCTCGACCACGGTGTAGCCCGCGCCTTTGAGGGTGAAACTGACCATTTGCCGCATGGAGTTGGAATCATCCACGGCGAGGATCGTTGCCATCGTTGTGTCTCCTTCGAAAAAGAACAAGCGTTAGGTATTCAGTGCGTCCTCAGACGAGATACTACACCTCGGCGGCAGGCTGCGCAGCCTGCCGGCTACCTCGGCTGGTAATATCAATCATTTTATGAGTTGTCGCTCTCTTTCCCCTTCATGGGGAAAGGGACTAGCCAATTTGGTTCCGAGAACTTATGCAAAAAATAATACCTATTCCGGCGGTTGCTGGTCGCTGCGGTTGACCGCCAGGACGAGCTCGGCTTCGCCGCGACTCAAGCCGCAGCTGGCCATCAAGTCCTCGATGCTGGCGCCGCGATGGACTAACTGGATGGCGCGTTCATAAGACCGGTTGTCCGGGTCGCGCAGCTCTAGCTGTTCCTGCCGCGTCTGCAGGACCTGTTGCTCGGCTTCCAGGGCTTCCAGACGCTGGCTGACCGAGTCATCGCTGGCACGATCGCCTTGTTGATTATGCAGATATTCTTGTCCCAAAGCCGTCAGCGCGCCCCGCACGGCCAACAGCTCGCCCTGGCGCTGGACCAATTCCTGCTGCAGGGTATCGACCCGCCCGGCAAGTTGCCTGGCCCGCCGGGTCAGCCACCATAACCAGCCGACACAGCCGGCGAGCAAGCCCAGCACAATAAACAAAGGGTCTATGCCAAGCCAGGGCATGTCAATGCCTGCGTATGCCGTCAGGGCTTAGAATTCGATAACCTCCTGCCATTCCTCCGGGGTCAAGAGCTTGTTGAGATCGACGATAATCAGGAGTTCATCGCTGGGCGAGGCGACCCCGACGATATACTTGGCGGTTTCCTCGTTGCCCACATTCGGGGCAGGCTCGATCTGCTCGGCGGTCAGCTCCACCACCTCGGTGACGCTGTCGACCACGATGCCGACCACCTGATCGGTGTTTTCGATGATCAGGATGCGACTGGTAGCGTCGACCTCGCGCGGGGTGAGGCCGAACCGGCGCCGGGCATCGATGATCGTCACCACATTGCCGCGCAGATTGATGATGCCCAGGACATAACTCGGCGCGCCGGGCACCGGCGCGATCTCGCTCACCCGCAGCACCTCCTTGATTTGCATGACGCTCAGGGCGAAAGTTTCTTCGCCGAGGGTGAAAGTCACGTATTTGCTCATTTTGCTTACCGGTTTGTCTTCGTAGGTCATGCCCTTAGGGTCTCCATCAAATGCATGGCTGAATCGGGGCGTATTACTCTGGGCAGCCGGGCCGGATGCCACGGGCCCGCCAATGCGCACGCAGCGCCGCCGCTGCCTGCGCGGTTGTCTCCTGCAACAGTGCCTGCCAGGTGCTGACCAGGGCGGTTTTGCGATTGGCCGGGGCGCGGCGGCTGGCGGCAAACCGCTTGTGCCAGGTCGCTGGCTGGGGCCGGGCCGGGTCGCCCTCGCGCAGGCTGAGTAGCCATTCGAGCCGTAATTGCGGCGCGGCCTGCCGGCGCGGTGCGACGTCCTCATGCGGATAGTGTACGGCCCACTCGCGCAGCGTCCAGTCTAGCTGAAATCGACGGGCGCCGTGGTCCCCATCCGGCGCGACCGCGTCGCAGAGCAGGCGATTTGCCAGACTGCGGTGCAGGTAGTGCTGCAGCAGGGTCGGCAAAGGCGCGATCCAGCGCGCATCGGCGAGATAATCCAGGCGCTGCTCGCCCAGGCGCACGGCGATGCGCTCATGGGCCATGCCGAGCGGGACGGCAGGTGCGGCGATGCTGAGCTGAATGGCGAAGCGCGGCTGCTCGGCGACGCCGGGCAGCGGGTTCAGTACCCAGTAAGTCGGCCGCGGCGCACGCTCGCCGGGGATGCAGCCGGCCAGCATGAAGGTCGGCGCCAGCAGAAGACTGAGCACCAGCCGGCCCCCTGGCCAGTGCCAGGGTCGGCGGCGGCAATGGCGCCCTTCAGGGGAGTTCCAGGCCATGGTCATGCGGTCGATAAATGAGCTGGGCGGGATTTTCCCGCAATTGCCGGGTGAGCGTGGTGAATTCCTGCACAGCAGTGTGGCTGTCGCGCAGGAGCAGGGTTAGCTCGGCCAAGCCGTGGCGGGTGAATTGCCGTATTGGCGTGGCGTTATTGGCGAGCATTTGCTGGCCGGTGGCGGCGAGGTCATCCAGGCGGGTGCTCAGTTCGCTGACTTGACCGAGGGTGGTGTGCAAGGTCGGCAGCGCGGCATTGACCGCGGTGAGGGTGCGCGTGCTCGTCGCGGCCAGGGTGTCGATGCCGGTTAGGGTTTGCTCCAGCCGGGTCTGCAGGCTGGCGAGCTCGGTTTGGGTTTGCACGAATTCGTCGGACAAGGTTGCGATATTGGCGAGCGTGGTCGTGACAGCGTCCAAATTGTTCTCGTCCAAGAGTTGGCCGAGCTGGGCCGTGATGAACAGTAATTGCTCGCTCAGCCGCGGCACGTCGGTAAAGAGTTGCTCGATGCGTGATGGTGCGGCATCGATCAGCGGGTATTGCTCGCCCTGCGGCAGGCCGTTATCGGCCGCGGCGGCGGTGATGGGCGTGCGCAGCTCGATAAACGACAGGCCGGTGATGCCTTCCGGTTGCAGGCGGGCCTCGGTCTGGGCGTTGATCGGGGTGTTGGCGTCGATTTCGATATCCGCCATGATTCGATCGGGGCGCTGGGGATCGAGGCGAATGGCGATGACCCGGCCGACCTCGACACCACGATAGCTGACTTTGCTGCCTTTGTGCAGGCCGCTGACGGCATCGTCGAAAAAAACCGTGTAACGGGTCGTCGACTGGACTTCGAAACCGATGGTCAGCCACAGGCTGAGTGTTGCCAAGAGCAGGCCTAGCAAACTGACGACACCACCCACCAGGGCATATTTTACATTACGTTCCATGAGCTTGGTCGGCTGTTGCGGGCCGCGCGCATACGCGGGCCGTGGAAATAGTCGCGAATCCAGGGGTGCGCGCTCGCCAGCAGGCCGTCGACATCATCTACGATGACCTGTCGGTCGACCAGGACGGCGATGCGGTCGCAAATCTGTAACAGGGTATCCAAGTCGTGGGTTACGACCAATACTGTCAGCTTTAAGGTTTCGCTGAGCTGGCGGATCAGTCTATCGAAATTCGCCGCGGCGATGGGATCCAGCCCGGCGGTCGGCTCGTCCAGGAACAGGACCTCCGGGTCCAGCACCAGGGCCCGGGCCAGGGCCGCCCGCTTGATCATCCCGCCGGATAGCTCGGCCGGATAGCGCCGGGCGCTGGCATCGCTCAAGCCGCTCAGACGCAGTTTCAACATGGCCAGCTCCCGGATCAGGCTGTCCGGCAGCTGGAGCTGTTCGCGCAAGGGCAGAGCGATGTTATCCAGGGTCGACAAGGCCGAGAACAACGCGCCCTGCTGAAACAGCACGCCCCACTGCTGACGGATACGGGCCGCGGCCTGCTCCGCCAGGGTGAGCAGGTCCTGGCCATGGTAAAGAATGCAGCCGGCCCGCGGCTGCTGCAGACCGAGGATGCTGCGCAGCAGTACCGACTTGCCGCTGCCCGAACCGCCTACCAGGCCCATGATCTCACCCTGGCGAATGGTGAGATTGAGATGATCATGCACGAGGCTATCGCCGAAGCCGTTGACCAGGTCTCTGATCTCGAGCAGGCTAGCGGACATGACGCGGCCGGCCCTTAAATGCCGAGCTCGGCCAGGACAATGGAAATGGCGGCATCGGCGGCGATCACCAAAAAGATGGCTTCGACTACCGAGACGGTGGTCAAGCGGCCGACGCTCTCGGCCGATTGGCTGGCCTGCAGACCGCGAAACGTCGCCACGCTGGCGATGATCAGGGCGAAGATCGGCGCCTTGGCCAGGCCAATCCAGAAATGACCGCCGCTGATAGCCAGGCGGGCCTGCTCCAGATACAAGTTGAGCGGCAGGTCGATCAGGGTGATGATGGCAAAGGCCCCGCCGACCAGTCCCATCAGATTGGCCAGCACGGTCAACAGGGGCAGCATGATCAGCAGCGCGATGACCCGGGGCAACACCAACAGCTCGACTGGATCGAGGCCCATGGTCCTGAGCGCATCGATCTCCTCGTTGATCTGCATGACGCCGATCTCCGTGGCAAAGGCGCTGCCTGAGCGCCCGGCGATCATCACCGCGGTTAGCATGCCGCCGAGCTCGCGGGTGAAGGCAATGGCGGTCAGGTCGACCGTGAAGATTTCGGCGCCGAACCGGCTGAGTTCGGTGGCGCCCTGAAAGGCGAGGACGATGCTGATGAGCACGGCCATCAGGGCAACGATAGGAATGGCATTGACCCCGGCTTCGTGCATGTGCCGGACCACGCTCGGCAGGCGCAGGCTGCGCGGCTGATAGACACAGCGGCCGATGACAATCAGCAGGCGGCCCCAGAAGGTCAGGACCGCGTACCCATGCTGCAGGCTGCTGACGGTCGCCGCGCCGAGCTGGATCAGGAGCGCATACAGCCCCCGCTGCGGGCTAGCCGGCGCCGGCCCATCGGGAACGCAGAACACCTGATGGATCAAGCTGATATGGCTGGCATTGAAGCCACGGAAATGGGTTTCGATGCCGGCATCGTTGCAGCCTTGCGCCTTGCAATGAATGAGCCAGGCTGTGGAAGTATCCATGGCCTCGAGATTGCCGCAGGCAAAGATTACCTGACGCACGCCGCTGGCGGTGGGGTCGATGCCCTGCAGCCGGGCCTGCAAGCTGGCGGCATAGCGCAGCACCCAGGCACCATGCAGGGTCAGGATGAGCCGGTCATCGGTCTGCTCGACGGTCAAGCTAGGCTGGGTCTTGAAACGCGCGGTCGGCATGCTGCGGCTCACTCAGGCAAATGCCACGGGCGCACCACCGGGCCGCGGCGGTCCGGCCGGCAGCGCGGTGACGTCGGTAGGGGTGACAATGGCGGCGGTATTTGGCATGTTCGCTGGCAAGCTGCCCGGTGACGAGATGACGCAACATTTTGCCATTCCTGTTAGGCTAATTCGAGTCGCGTCTTAACCCATTAGCCAACGCTTCAGCGAGGAGCTGTCCAATGACCCAAACTCGTCATCTTTCCATGGCCATCGAGGCCGCCAAGGCGGCTGAGGGCATCATCCTCGGCTATTACAAAGGCGACATCGAGATCGAGCTCAAATCCGATGAAACGCCGGTCACTGTGGCCGATGTGGAAGCCGAACGGGCCATCAAAGCCGTCTTGGGGCAGGCCTTTCCGGATCATGGGTTCTACGGCGAGGAAACCGGCTTCGACAATCCCGAAGCCGATTATACCTGGCTGATCGACCCGATCGACGGCACCAAAAGCTTCGTGCGGCGTAATCCCTTCTTTTCCACTCAGATCGCCTTGATGCATCACGATCAGCTTGTGCTCGGCGTCTCCAACGGCCCGTTGATGGGCGAGCTGGCCTATGCCGAGCGGGGCCACGGGGCTTGGCTCAACGGCCTGCAGGTGGCTACCAGCGGCGTGACGACCATTGTCGCCAGCGATCTGTCTTTCGGTAATATCGCCAGTCTCGCCGAGGCCGAGCGCTGGCAGCGGATCGGTCAATTGCTCCAGCAAGTCAACCGGATCCGCGGCTATGGCGATTTCTATCATTATCATCTGCTGGCCTCCGGCCGGCTCGAAGCCGTGGTCGAATCCGATGTGAACATTCTGGATATCGCCGCGCTGTCGGTGATCATCGAGGAAGCCGGCGGTATGGTGACCGATTTGGAGGGCCGGCCGCTGAACCTGGCAACCACAAGTGTGCTCGCCGCCAGCACGCCGGATTTGCATCAGCACCTGCGTGCGGCCCTTGGCTGAGGCGCGCCGGCCGGCCGAATGAATTCGGCCGGCCGCTTAGGCCGCGCTAGTGTAAGCGTCAGCAGCCCCGTCCGGGTCCTCCAGATTGACCCAGCGCCGTCCCTGCAGCGCCTCCAGCGGCCGGAATTCGCGCTTATAGCGCATCTTCCGGCAGGCCTCGATCCAATAGCCGAGATAGACGTAATCGAGGCCGAGCGCCGCGGCCTGGCGGATTTGCCAGATGACCGCAAAGGTGCCGAGGCTGCGTTTGGGGAAATCCGGGGAAAAGAAGGTGTAGACTGCGGAAAACCCATGATCGAGCTGATCGCTTACCACTACGGCGATCAGGTCTCCGTTAAGGCGCATCTCTACAAAGCGGGTCTCGCTCCATTCGCAGGTCAGAAAGCGCATGAAGCCGTCCGGGGTCGGCATGTCCATGCCGCCGCCGGGATGGCGCTCGCGCTGATAACGGGCGTATAAGTCGAAATACTCACGCCGGAACAATGGCGGTTGCTCGCGCACCTGTAAGTCCTGATTGGCCCGCTCGCAGCGGCGCTGATTGCGGCTGGGGGTGAACCGGGCCACCGGCAGGCGTACCGGAATGCAGGCTTGGCAGGTGCCGCAATTGGGTCGATACAGGTGGTTGCCGCTACGGCGAAAGCCGTTGCTGGCAAGCTGCGAGTACAAGGCGGTGGTCATGGGCAGATGCGGATCGGCGACCGCGTTGATGGACAGCCGATTGGGCAGATAGCTGCAGGTTTCCGGCGGCGTGGAGAAAAACTGGATCCGCTGCGGACTCCGCGCCTCGAGCTGCTGCTTGGCAGCGGTTGAGATACGTTTGTTGGACTGGGACATGCGACGTATACCCCTCGCCCGAGCGGTTCGATGTAAGGGAATGGAGCGATGCTGGTTGCGAAGTTCGAGCGCTCGACGCCTGCCCGCATGATGAAACATCCCGGGCGATTGATCAACCCGGGATGACGCTGGCTCAAACGTTCGGCTGAAACCGGCGGCTTAAAATGCCTGACCGTAGCTGGCGACCATGCGCTCCTTGACGTGTGCCAGCGTAACCCGATGATTTTGCGGACCGTTATGTTCGATTTTGAAGGTGCCCATGCAGCTAGCGAGGCGGCCAGTGGTAACCAGGTCCAGGCCGTTGCTGAGACCGTACAGCACGCCCGCCCGGAACGCGTCCCCGCAGCCGGTGGGATCGACGATTTGCCGGGGCTTGACCGGATCGATGTGGATATGCTCGGCGTGGGTATAGAAATCCGAACCCTGCGGGCCGCGGGTCACGATCAGCATATCCAGCCGCCGGGCCAGGTCTTCGGGGCTGTGGCCGGTCTTGTCCTGCACCATTTGCCATTCATAGTCATTCACCGCCAGGATGTTGGCCTGATCGACGATGGTCAGTAATTCCTCGCCGGCGAACATCGGCAAACCCTGACCCGGATCGAAAATGAACGGGATTTCCTTGTGTTGGAACTGCGCGGCGTGCTCCACCATAGCCTGCTTGCCGTCCGGGCTGACGATGCCCCAGGCAATCGGCTCGGCGACGTCGTCGACCTGCTGTTGATGAGCCTGGCCCATCGCGCCGGGGTGGAAAGCGGTGATCTGGTTATCATCCTCGTCCGTGGTGATGAAGGCCTGGGCGGTGAAATGCTCCGCAATTTCCTTGACGTAGCGCCGGGAAATGCCCTGCTGGTCCAGCCAATCCCGATAGGGCGTGAAGTCGCTGCCGGCGGTCCCCATCGGCAACGGGCTGCCTTCCAGCAGCTTGAGGTTATAGGCGATATTGCCGGCCGTGCCGCCAAATTCGCGGCGCATGGTCGGCACCAAAAACGAGACATTTAAAATATGAACTTTATCCGGCAGGATATGGTTTTTGAATTTGTCGTGAAAGACCAAGATGTTATCGAAAGCGAATGAGCCGCAAATTAAACTGTGCATGAATGCTCTCCAGTTTGGGTGAAAACGAGCTAAAGCCCCAGTGTATGCGCGTAAGGTTTTGATTTATATTGTAAATCATTACCGTTAGAGCGCTTGAGGCAAAGCCGTGATGAGTTAGTCCACAATTTTCGTTTGTCCTGCGCGTTTGGCAAAAGTAACGAAATTACGCTATAGTACCATTATGCGTTTTGCAGTAACAAGTAAATTTATCTATTAATCAATAGATTATACGATCACGGGAGGAGTCTTGGGCGGCGCTGAATTCGTTATGAGCGGGCCCTGCTCAAGCCTTTTCGCCTGGTAAGGTTTGTACCTGAGTGTATAGAGTGTATAGTTGGTGCCAAACTAAACTCAGCAGGCGAGGGCGGCAGCTCGAATTTTGCGTTTTTGCCGAGAGCATGATAACTTGTTTGCCACAATTCGGATGGAATGGGGCGTGAGCGGCACTGTTGAACGTGATGGTGCCTAATCGGCAATGGAATTGCGCAGTCTTCTTGCAGCGTATGCGTTTGCATGCGCACGCGTCCGGTCGGTAACTCAGTAGCGACTATCTTTTAGCCGCGTCCTTATTAGCCATTCTGTTTTTTCGGCTTAGAACGGCTTAGATGCGAGACTCGTTTCGCAGGGCGAGCTATGTGCAGCGCGCGGGTTCGGTAGGTGTTCGCCGGGCCCTTGCGGGTAATGGCGGCGAGCAGCGGTCGAGACTGAATGGTTTTGCGATCGCGTCGGGCGATGCCAATGACGCCAATCATGTTGGAAAATTTTAACCGAGGAGTAATCAGCGGTGAGTATAAAAGACCTGACTGAAGAAGAATTAGGGGCGAATACGCAATATACGAAAAATTTCGTCGATTATTGGGACGAACTGATTGGCTGGGAAGGCCGGATTGAGTCTGAAGGCAACTTCTATACCCGCCTGTTCGCGGCCAATAATGTCGAGCTGGTCGCGGATGTGGCCAGCGGCACGGGCTTTCATGGTATCAGCTTGACCAAGCAGGGCTTTAAGATCATCGCCAGCGATGGCGCTGAAAATATGGTCAAGAAAACCCGTGAGAACGCGGCCGAGCATGGCGTCGAGCTACATCAGGTCCTGCTAGCCAATTGGCTGGAGCTTGACAAGAAAATCGGCGAAAATCAGGTTGATGCCTTAATCTGTTTAGGTAATTCCTTTACTCATTTGTTCGAGCACGAAGCCCGCCGCGATGCGCTGGAGTCGATGTATCGCACGGTCAAGCCCGGTGGTCTGGTCGTCATCGATCATCGCAATTATGATTCCATGCTGGATCAGGGCTATACGAGCAAGCACAAGTATTACTACACCGGCAAGGGTGTCGATGCCCGGCCGATCGAGCTGAACCGTTATCTGGCCCGCTTCGAGTACACCTTCCCAAGCGGTGCGGTCTTCCAGCTCAAGATGTATCCGCTGCGGGCCGATTATGTCTCGCATTTGCTGGAAGATGCCGGCTTTATCAATGTCGATCGCTACGGTGATTTCCAAAAGCCGTATGATCGCCAGGATGTCGACTTCATTCAGCAAATCGCCTACAAGCCGGTCGGCTAAGGCCCTCGGTCTGCCTCTATCTGTCCATGCCGGCTAAAGCCAACGGGCGGGAGCCAGGTGGCTCCCGTGCGGGCGGACAGTTGTTATTTTAACCAGCAGCATGGCGGGTGACTTGTGCGCCTGGTCAGTGCCGCACAGCCATAACCTTTTGTAAGTTGCAAGCAATTACACGGAGTCAATGAGACTATGCCACGCGAATATCTTTTTTCCTCGGAATCCGTCGGCGAAGGCCATCCCGATAAGGTGTCCGATAATGTGTCCGACGCCATTCTCGATGCCATCCTCGAGCAGGATCCGCGCTCGCGGGTCGCCTGCGAGACTATGGTCAACACCGGTATGGCCATCATCTCCGGCGAGATCACCACGGGCGCGATCGTCGATTACACCGATGTGGTGCGCAAGACCATTCTGGACATCGGCTACAACAGCAGCCAGATGGGCTATGATGGCGCGACTTGTGCGGTGCTGATCTCGTTGGACAAGCAATCGCAGGACATCGCCCTTGGCGTCGACGAAGGCACCGGCGTGGATTTGGATCAGGGCGCTGGTGACCAGGGCCTGATGTTCGGTTATGCGACCAATGAAACGGATGAGCTCATGCCCATGCCCATCCAGTATGCGCACAAGCTGACCGAGCAGCAGAAGAAAGTCCGCAATGCCGGCAAGTTGCCCTGGCTGCGGCCCGACTGTAAGAGCCAGGTCTCGGTGCATTATGTCGACGGCCAGCCCAAGACCATCGATGCCGTGGTCCTGTCCACCCAGCATGACGATGAAATCAGCCATGACGCCCTGAAAGAAGCGGTCATGGAAGAAGTGATCAAGCCGGTCATCCCGGCCGAGCTGCTGGGCAAGGATACCAAATATTTCATCAATCCCACGGGGCGTTTCGTGATCGGCGGGCCGGTCGGTGACTGCGGCCTGACCGGGCGCAAGATCATTGTCGACACTTACGGCGGCATGGGCCGGCACGGCGGCGGGGCCTTCTCCGGCAAGGATCCGTCCAAGGTGGACCGCTCGGCCGCTTATGCCAGCCGCTATGTCGCCAAGAACGTGGTGGCCGCCGGCCTGGCCGACAAGTGCGAAGTCCAGATCGCCTACGCCATCGGCATCGCCCAGCCGGTATCCGTGCGGGTCGAAACCTTCGGCACCGGCAAGATCGACGAGACCAAGATCGAAGAACTGATCCGCAAGCATTTCGATCTGCGCCCCAAGGGCATCGTGCAAATGCTCGATCTGCTGCGCCCCATTTATCGCAAGACCGCGAGCAACGGGCACTTCGGCCGCAACGAGCCGGAATTCACCTGGGAAAAGACCGATCGTGCCGCGGCCCTGCGCAGTGACGCCGGCCTGTAATCCCAGCGTTTGAGCTTGTCGTAATCGTACAAATCGGCCAGTGGCGAGCGCCGCTGGCCGACCATCACTATTGTTAGGAGCAAACCATCCATGAGTTTTACCGATTATAAAGTGGCCGATATCGGCCTGGCCGAGTGGGGCCGCCGCGAGATCCTCATTGCCGAGAAGGAAATGCCGGGGCTGATGAAGCTGCGCGAGGAGTGGCAGGATAAAAAGCCGCTGAAGGGCGCCCGTATCGGCGGCTGCATCCACATGACCATTCAGACGGCCGTGCTGATCGAGACCCTGCAAACCCTGGGCGCCGAAGTGCGCTGGAGTTCCTGCAATATCTTCTCCACCCAGGATCAGGCGGCCGCCGCCATCGCCGCCGTCGGTACGCCGGTCTTCGCCTGGAAGGGTGAGACGGAAGAGGAATACTGGTGGTGTATCGAGCAGACCATCCATGGTCCGGATGGCTGGCGGCCGAACATGATTTTGGACGACGGCGGCGACCTCACTGAAATCATGTACTCCAAATACCCCGATTTGCTTGAGAACGTCAAAGGCGTAACAGAAGAGACTACGACGGGTGTTCATCGTCTCTACAAAATGGGGAAGGAAGGCAAGCTGAAAACGCCGGCAATCAACGTCAATGACTCGGTCACCAAATCTAAGTTTGACAATCTGTACGGCTGCCGTGAATCACTGCTCGATGGCTTGAAGCGCGGTACCGATGTCATGGTCGCCGGCAAATACGCCGTCGTCTGCGGCTATGGCGACGTCGGCAAGGGCTCGGCCCAGAGTTTGAAGGCGATGGGCGCGCGCGTGGCGGTTACCGAAATCGATCCAATCTGCTCCCTGCAGGCCCTGATGGAAGGCTTCGAGGTCGTTACCATGGACGATGTCGCCGACAAGGCCGACATCTTCATTACCGCGACCGGCAACGAGAACGTCATCTCCCGCGCGCACATGGATCGCATGAAGCATAATGCGATCGTCGGCAATATCGGTCACTTCGACAACGAGATCGATGTAGCCGGCCTGGACAATCTCGAGTGGGAAGAAATCAAACCGCAGGTCGACCATGTTATCTGGCCCAATGGCAAGCGCATGATCCTGCTGTCGAAGGGCCGCCTGATGAACCTCGGCAACGCCACCGGCCATCCGAGTTTCGTGATGTCGAACTCGTTCTCCAACCAGGTGCTGGCGCAGATCGAATTGTTCAGCAAGCGCGAGCAGTACGACAACAAGGTCTACGTCCTGCCCAAACATCTGGATGAGGAAGTCGCGCGGGTTCACGTTGAAGGTCTGGGCGGTCATGTTACCAAGATGACGCCGCGGCAGGCGGAATACTTGGGTGTGAGTGTCGATGGCCCGTATAAACCCGAGCATTATCGCTACTAAGTGCTTGCTGTTGCTTGCCGCGCGGCAGGCTCAGCGAGACGTCCGACAGTGATGTCGATGACAGGCGGTGGGCGGCAGCAGTCCACCGCCTCATTTATGTGGAGTCATGGTTGACTCCGGTGCATCCGAGGAGGAACAACATGGTTGCAGATCGCAATACACACGATTTTTCATTTGAATTTTTTCCACCCAAAAATGAACAGGGCGAGGAGCGTCTGTGGAAAACGGTCGAGCGGCTGGCCCCCTTGCACCCGGATTATGTCTCGGTGACATTCGGGGCGGGCGGGAGCACGCGCGAGCGGACCTTTGCGACGGTTGCCGAGATTCGCGAGAAAGCGGGCCTGGATGCCGCGCCGCATTTGTCCTGCATCGGCTCCGATAAGGAAACCATCCGCGGCATTCTGGAGCGCTATCGGGACAGTGGCATCAAGCGCATCGTTGCGCTGCGCGGCGATATTCCCGAGGAAGGCGAGGCGTTTAAGGAGGGCGGCTTCCGTTATGCCAACGAGCTGGTCGAATTTATCCGGGAATTCGGCGGCTTCGAGATCGCGGTCGGGGCCTATCCTGAG
>CAYFSA010000014.1:0-36683 GCA_964345605.1 uncultured Ectothiorhodospiraceae bacterium | reverse complement strand
CGGCCAGGGCCGAGAGATCACCTAGATTCGGGTTATCGATCTCCAGCCCGGCGGGTAACAGATCAACTAGCAAGCCATTGGGCATAGCGATCTCGGGCTCGATCCGAGTATGCACAATGATTTGTTCACCGACAGTCAGCTTGCTGATAGTTCGCGGCTGACCGTCGAGATCCAAATAACGGCGCTCGATATGCGCGGCGGCCCCATCCGCGGCCGGCGCCTCGGTTGGATAACCAGCCACCCGCAGCTCGTAAAACAGCGGCTGATCGCCGGCGGTCGCCACACTCACCCCACTGCTGAGCTGCGCCGCATTCAAAGCCACGCGCTTACTGCCGGTACCGCCAAGCGTGCGTTGCTTGTCACCGAGCTGCAGTTCAGCCACCCAAGGCGTATCGCTGTCCGGCAAATGCAGGCCGGCGAGGAACAAGGCATTGCGCTCCTGGGTACTCAGCCATTGGCGGCCATGGAGCTGTTCGGCCAATTGCAGATAAAGCGCATTTATGTCGGCCGAGGCAACATCGGCCTCGGCGAGCAAGGCGAGCTTCCAGGCCATATCCCGCAGGGGCGAGCCGTAATCGCCAATGTATTGAGCGTCTTGGCGCTCGCGCTCAAGGCCTAAGGCAATGGCCGCCTCGGCACGGCGGTGGTCGCCGGCAGCCTGCAAGGCCAACCCTAACCGCACCAACGGCAGTCCGGCAAGCGCCTCCTCCCGATGATGGTCGTACAACACGCGCAAACTGCCGAGCGACGCCCGTTGCTGTCGTGCCAAGACCTGAGCCGCATACGCTCGGCTCGCAAATCGATAGGCGCTGGCCTGGGCGCGCACACTGAAACCCGGTGCCGTTTTCAGTAATGCCTCGAGACGCGCCAAGGCTTGCTTGAGCATCGTTTGCGGCACGCCATAGCCTCGCTCCCGGGCGCGTGTGAGGAAATCGGTAACATACGCGCTCAGCCACAGGTCTGCCGGGCCATCGCCGGACCACAGACTGAACCCACCTGCCGGGCGCTGCATGCCGGCCAAACGCTCGATCGCGGTGTGTATGCGCTGCTCGCGCTCGGCGGCGCTCAAAGGCTCGATGCTAAATTTGGCCAGGGCAACCGGATCGGCATAAACCAACGGCAGGGCCTTACTAGTGGTTTGCTCGGCACAACCATAGGGATAGCCGAGCAGATGCTCCAGGGCAGCGGCCAGATTCAGCGGCGGGCGAGCGGCCAGGGACAGCGCCCCACGCACCGTTGCGGGCATCAAACCAGCCGCCATAGCTTTCGGCATAGTGAACGGCTCGCCGGCTAGGATCGTCCCGCGCTGCTGGCGCAAATCGCCGGGATAAGGCGGCCGCACGGCCAGTTCCCACTGTCGGGTCAATTCCAGGTCGTCGCCGCTGATAGTGAGCATGATGCTGCCAACACCTAAGGCTTGGGCCGCCGTCAGCGGGAAACGCAAGGTGCGGCGCTCGCCGTCAGCCAAGCGTAGCGAGGCCGGAGCCGCCTCTAGGGACACAGGCGACGTCGCGGTCAAATCGAGTTGGAAGGCTTGCGCCGTGCCGCTGAGGTTATGCAGATCCAGCGCGACTCGGGCTCGGTCCCCACTGCCCAAAAAGCGGGGCCGACTGAGCTCGGCGACTAATGGCGAACGCACCTGCAGGGCTTGCTCGTTGGCGCCATAGCGCGAGGCGCCGAAGGCCAGCGCCATCAGGCGCAGCTCGCCGTTGAAATCAGGAATCGGCAGCTCGACCAGGGCCTCGCCATTGCTGTCGACCGCGACGGGGCCTTGCATCAACGAGACAATCTGCACCTCGGCATCGGCCCGCCTACTACGCGCAAAGGCGTCGGCTCCGCCGCCGTAGCGCAAACTAGGCGCATCTGCGGCCCAGCTTTCGATAATGCGGCCATACGCATCACGTAGCCTTGGCTGATAAGCCCGTTGGGCAAAAAACCAGGCATGCGGATCAGGGGTAGCGAAACCGGTGATATTCAGCGCCCCCACATCCACGGCCGCTAAGGTGAGCCGCACCGGCCCCTCGCTGGCATCGGCCACTTGCAGCCGCACAGGCAGCGTTTGCTGGGGCTTGATTTGCGCGGGCGCATCGATGGCGACTTGCAATTCGCGGTCGCTGCGCTCCAAATGCAACGGGATGATGCCCACCGCCCGATTGGGGGCAATCCGGGTTGCGCGGCTAACGCCGCGCAACACCACCACGGCTATATACAGATCATGCCGTTGCCAGCCGGGATTGATGGGCACATCCAGGGTCTTGCCCGCGGCGGGCACAGTGGTTTGAGCTTGCCATAGCGGTTGATCGGCTTCGACCATAACGATGGCCTGGCCTGCATGCGGTGGTTTAATGGTCAATTGCGCCGTATCGCCGCCACGGTACGCAGCTCGATCCAAACTTAAGTTAACTTTGTCAGGCGCTGCCGTATTGGCATCCTGCCGGCCATAGCCGGCCCGAAAGCGATAGCGCGTCGTCAGCTCGGTTGCTGGGTCATAAATTTCCAGGCGATAGCGACCCCGCTCCACGGGTAAGGCCAGCTCGGCCCGTTCGCCCGCCGCCCAATTGAGCGTTTGGTTGTGCACCGGATACTCAACCTGATCGTAATCCAACCGCCAGCCCTGTGCTTCGCTGTAACGCCAGTGATAATGCCGATCCTCGACAATCAGCTGGACCTCGAGACCCGCCCCAGCAAGCAACTCACCTCGTGGATTGGCTTTGACGATTGCAAAGCGTGCCGGAGCATTCGGGTCAGCCCGATCAGCAGAGAACAGCGGGCGGACCCCGACCATGGCAGGCGCCGGCCACAGCGTTCGTTCAATGAGCCGATGAACGGCGCGCCCGCCAGTTTCGTACAAACTGGCTTTGAGCAAAACTCGGCGCGGTGCGACCGGCGGTTCGGCGGCAAGATCGACTGTCAGGCTCTGCCGGCCCTTGTCATCGAGCGCGCCATCGAATACGGTGCGCCACGCTGTTGCTTCATCAGTGGCATCCCCAAAATAGAACTCACCCAATGCCTGTAGCGGTTGGGGCTGCGCTGAATAATACACTCTGGCCTCCAGGCGATTACCAGCGGCTGGCGCGCCGTAGAGATAATCGCCGTCGACGGCGATCTGCCAGGTATCGCCGGGCGCTAAGACCGCTTGCGGGCTAGCCAGGATCAGCTGCAGACGCTCGGGCAGAAACTCCTCGACATGAAAAGTCAGGCGATTCACGGCGGCGGCGCCGGGATCGGTGCGCACCGCAATGTTCCACTGTCCCGTCGGGGCGTCAGCAGGCAGCTCGATGGTTTGCTGGTAATGGCCTAATTCACCGGCCGGTATGCTCAAGCGGCTATGTTCGCGGCCATCAGCGCGCTGCACCCGAACATCCAGAGGCATGCGGGTGACGGCCCGGCCATCGGCGTCCCGCAGCAATAGATGCAAGGGCACGGCCTCGCCCGGCCTGTAGAGATCGCGCGGCAGCCAACCGAAAACCTCCAAGGGTCGGTATGGTCTGCCACTGACCTCAAAGGCCGATAAATCCAGGGCTGGCCGGCGCAGATCGACGAAAGCAACTTGCCGGCCGGCCTGCGCGAATAACAAGGCCTTGTCGCCCTCCGCTGTGAACAGATCGGCCACACCTTCGCCATTGGTAGTGGCTCGCTGCAAAACTGCGCCTTTGCGATTGTACAAAGTCACGGCGACATCAGCCACCGGTCGGCCATCACCAAGTGTTGCCGCAAGAGCCCGCAAATGTCCGCCATAATCACGTATATGCAGCCCCAGATCGCTGATCAAGAACAAGCTGGTTTGCTTGGCATTGCGAAATTGACCGGCAGGCTCAACCACGGCCAGATACACCCCGGGCTCATCGAGCGCGGCGAGCTGCTGAACGGGCAATTGCAGGCGGGTGCGCCGATTAGGTTCGGCATGCGTTTGGAAGCGCCCCAGAAAGACGCTGGTAAATGCTTCATGGAGTCTTGCCAAGCGCCAGCGATTGGCCTGCGACGCGGTTAGCAGATAGCGGCTAACCCGGGGCAGCTCGGTTGGTTTGACCCGGAGTATCTCGACATCCACTGCTAAGACATTGATGACCTCCAACGGCAAACCGCCCCCCAACCGAGTTGGCAGAATATTACCGTCACCGAGGAAACGGACCGCAGGCGGCAGGGGCCGAGTCGTCACAGATTGGCGCACGACCTCGGCCAGAAGGGCGCCGTTGGCGGCGGGCAAGCCAGCCCGCACGAGGACTTGGTAAGTCGTCTCCGGCGCAACGCCGGGGAAATACAGGATCTGCCCCCGCTCCCCCAGTACCCAAGCACCGTTAACCGCTTGGCCAGCGCGGCTGACAGCGAGATAATCGTCGTAGCTGCGATCGTCGGCCAAGGCTGCACTCAGCACGACCGCTAACGCCGGTGCACCATCGAGTTCGCGCTCGGTCACATCATTGATGGTCAGGGTGGCCGCGGATGCGGTCACCAGCCCTGCTGACGTCCAGCAGCATAGCGCCAGCAATAACTGCACGGATAACAAGCTAGAGCGCGGCATGATGAATGGCTCCGTAGGTGGCTGTACAACGCAATCAACGCTAAGCTTAACTATAGTCCAGCCTGCAAGATTACGGGAGGGCGCCGCGCTCGGGCCTTGGACGGGACGCATTGAATTTGCTGCGCCAGGCTGTTATCACCAGCAACAGCCCCAGTGAGCGTAACCATATTGAGACGCCCGCGCGGCAGCAAGGCCAGAGCAGTGCGCGCCGGCTGGCGGCACTTCACTGCCGGGAACGGCCTGGCGATTGGTCCGGCGCCGGCTTGGCCGAGGTCCGGAAATGAGCCAGCATGAAGGCCTCCTCGGCCGGCGACAAATCGAAACGGCGGGCCGCCTCTTCAATCGCCAGCACATTATGGTCGCCGTGCTCACCCAGCCAACGGATGGCCTGCCGTAAGGCTTCGCCTTTGGGGACTATGCCGGGGTTAGGCATAATGACACTCGTGATGTTACAGATGGGGTTGCAAGCGGTGGCGGTTGTCAGTGCCCGCGGCCAATCTTGCTAGTATGAATATTGGCATAAGTTCTCGTTGCCAAATTGCCCATTGCCTCCGCCCCGTGGAGGCAAGAGCTGCGAAAACTTATAAAATCATTCATATTTCATTTATTATTGTAGCAAAAAAGTGATTGTGCACATGGCGATTGACCTCTCCGCAAAGTCAATCTTAGTGATTGATGACTTCCCGCAAATCATCGTAACTGTCAGCGCCATGCTGCGCGATGCCGGCTGTGATGACATTGAAGCCGCCAAGAGCGGCGAGCAGGCTTTGCAGTTGATTGCCAACAAGCGCTACGATTTGATCGTCTGCGATTATCATCTGGGCGACGGCAAGGATGGCCGCCAGGTCCTGGAAGAAGCCCGGCATGCCGGTATCCTGGGTTATTCAACCGCGTTTTTGATGGTGACCGGGGAAAACAATTTGCCGATCGTCATGGGTGCCATCGAGCATCGCCCGGATGACTACCTCGTCAAACCGTTCGTCAAGGAAGTGCTGCTGCAGCGCATTGGCAAATTGCTCAAACGCAAGGGAGAGCTTGCGGCCATCGACCAAGCGATCGACGAGCACAATCTCAGCCGGGCTATTTCGTTGGCCGACCGCGAAATCAAAAACCAGCCGGCCAACACCTACGACCTGCTCAAGCTCAAAGCTGAATTATCCATCCACATGGACAAACCGGCCCAGGCCAAGGCCTTGTATGAGCAAATCTTGAGTTTGCGGCCTGTGTTATGGGCCCGACTCGGGCTGGCCAAGGTGAACTTGCTGATGGGCGAGTGCGAAGCGGCCCGCGAGCAGTTTCAGGCGCTGTTGGATGAGAACGAATATTATATCGAGGCCTACGATGGCTTGGCCGAAGCGCTGGAATGCATTGCCAACAATCAGCAAGCGCAGGCCGTGTTGAATCAGGCCATTGCCCTGTCGCCGACTTCGGGGCGCCGCCAATTGCGCCTGGCGAACATCGCCGAGAAAAACGCCGACCACGAGACCCTGAGCAAGGCGCTGCGCGCGTCCGTGCGCTTTAGCAAGCGCTCCGTGTTCAAAAGCGTGGAGCCGCATCTGCGCCTGGCTCGCACCCTTGCCGGCCAAGGCGCGATGATAAAAGCCCTGCGCATGCTCACCGAGGCCCGCGAGGAATTCCAAAACCATCAGTCGGACACGATTCGGCTGCAATCCCTGCAAATGCAGCTTTATCAGCAGACCAGCAACAAGGAAGCCATGGAAAACATTTGCCGGGACGCCCTGGCGCGCTTCCATAATCATGGCAGTGAAATGAGCGTGGAGGCCTTGCGGGAGCTGGCCCAAGCCTGTTTCGCCATCAACCGGCCGGACGAAGCCAAGGAGATTCTGGCGCAATTGGTCAAACACCACCACGACGAGCCGACTGTCCTTGAACAGGTGCAGCAGGCATTCGACGAAGCCGGCTACTCCCAGGACGGGGCCGAGCTCATCCGCGACGGCGCGCGCGAGATCATCGCCATCAACAACGAAGGGGTCAAACTCTTCAAGGCCGGCGACAGTGAAGCAGCCATGTCGCACTTCGAAGATGCCGCCCAGGCCCTGCCCCGCAATCGCACCATCAATCTCAATGCCGCCAAGGCATTGATTTTTTACATGCGCGGCCACGGCCGGGATGACAATCTGATCCGGCGGACCCGCACTTACCTCAATCGCGCCAAGCCGCCGGAAGGCAGTGCTCAAAAGGGCTACGATGAGGCGGTGCAAATGTTCGAAGCCATTGCCAATCCGGATCTGAACTAAGGGCGGGGACTCATGAACGAGCAACCGAGCACGGGCGAGCTGTTCGAGCTACTGGCCGCCAGCGTGCATGACATGAAGAACTCCCTGCAATTACTGCAGGGGCAATTGGCCCGCATCCAAAGCGAGTGTCACCTGGAGAATTGCGATGCCTTCCAGGATTTTACCGATCTGCGTTATGAAACCCGCCGAATGAGTGATCATTTGGCCGGCTTACTCACGATGTACAAGCTCGGCCAGCGCCATTACACCCCCATGCTGGATTTCTATCCCGTGGCTGACCTGCTGGACGATCTGGTGGTCTCGCAGCAGGCCGTGCTGTCGCTCAAGGGCATTACGGTGGCCATGGAGTGCCCGCCGACGCTAACCTGGTCGTTTGACTGGCAATTGGTGTACGGCATGCTGGGCAGTGTCCTGAACAACACGTATCGCTATGCGCACAGCCAGGTCCGCTTGACGGCGCAGCAGCAAGGGTCATGCTTACAGCTTACTATCGAGGATGACGGGCCAGGCTTTCCTACCAAGCCTGGCAGCGACGACCCCGACGATGCGGACGGGCCACCGCCTCAACGGCATACCGATGGCACGAGCACTGGCCTGGGTCTGTATTTCGCCCGCGTGGTGGCCCATGCCCACAGCCATCAGGGTCACCATGGCTGGATCGAAGTTGATAACGCCAGCACGCTGGGCGGCGGCGCCTTTCGGCTCTATTTGCCGTAAGGTGTTGCGGGTCGATTAAAATCGACCCTACCTGCGACGCTTAGGGCGCAGGCATTGGCGGCACCAGCAAGGCCGGGTCGAGGCGGGTTTGGAACCAATTGATACGCCAATCCAAGTGGGCCCCGGTCACGCGGCCCGTTGCCCCGACTTTGGCAATCACCTCGCCCTGGGCAACGGTTTGTCCCGGAGCAACCGTGATCTCATCGAGATGCAGAAACGTCGAGGAAATCCCGTGACCATGATCGACAATGAGCGTGCCGCCGGAAAAATACAAATCGTCCTGCGCCAGGGCCACGACCCCGGCTGCTGGCGCTTTGACCGGCGTGCCGGTCGCGGCGGCAATGTCGATGCCGTAATGCGGACGGCGGGGTTGGCCGTTCAGTACCCGCTGACTGCCATAAACGCCGGTAATGGGGCCGGTGACCGGCCATTGAAAGTCCGCCAAAAAAGCCGTTCGTGGGCTATCATGAGCACGGGCCGCGGCGACTTGTCGGGCTTCGCGGCGGATCCGCTCGAGCACCGCGGGCGGCGGTGAGACTTTCTTCGGCGGCAGGCCATCGATTCGCTGGATGGCGTAGTCGCGCTCGGCGACGGTCAATTGGCGCCTCAGCGTCGCGCCGGCAGGCGTGCGCACGCGCAATTCGACCGGGCCGCTGGCCTGGCGGCCGAAGCCGAAGACAAAATAACCGTCCGGCGACACGCGCAAATCGCGCTCAGCCAGCCATACCTGGCTGCCGGGCGCGGTTTGGCCGACCACCAGGCCACCCTGCTTAAGCTCGCCTTGCAGTGCCAGCTTCGCTGCGCCGGCAGTCTGGCCCAGCGTGAGGAGCAGCATGCCCAACAAACTTGCAGCGACCTTTCGCCCCATAAGAAATCACCCTTTATACGCTTGTGCTGTAATGGCATATCGTCAAGCATACCAAACTGCTAGGCTATAGTGACTGCGGTTGGCAGTACCAGCATGCAGTTCACCCCAGCCTGGCAGACAGCGCTAACAGGAATTTTATCATGTTCGATTTCAAGCAGATGGAAAGGGCGCCGCGCGGCACCCGGCGGCCCTGGGCAACGGTTCAGGCAGCTTTAAAGCGCAGCTCGGATGGTCTGCTGCCGGCCATCGCCCAGCAGCACGATACCATGGAAGTGCTCATGATGGCCTGGATGAATGCTGAGTCGCTGGCAGACACCCTGGCTACGGGGCGAGTCTGCTATTGGTCACGCTCCCGGCAGCGCTTGTGGCGCAAAGGGGAATCCTCGGGACAGATTCAGTACTTACAGGAATTGCGGCTGGATTGCGACGGCGACACCCTGCTGTTGCTCGTCGATCAGACGGGACCGGCCTGCCACACGGGCCGCCGGAGCTGTTTTTATCAAGCGGTACGTGGTGATCAGGTGGAGGTGATTGCCGACCCGCTCGTCGATCCGAATGCACTATATGGCCACTAAGCAAAAGTCCTCATTGAACCTCGCTCAGCGCCTGTTGATCGGCCCCATTATCGCTTACCAATACCTGCTGAGTCCGTATTTCGGCCAGCATTGTCGGTTTCATCCGACCTGCTCGGCCTATACCCGCGAGGCCATTGCCACCCATGGGGCGCTGCGCGGCCTGTGGTTGGGAATTCGCCGATTGTCGCGCTGCCACCCCTTCAGTCCGGGCGGCTACGATCCGGTACCGCCCCATACCGATAGCCGGGACGGCGCAGCTCGGTAACTGCCAGGGCTGGTTAAAACCAGCCCTAGCTCCATCCTGAGCCGGCTGCTACCGAGCCGGACCGGCATCGAAAACCGTTTGGCTTAGCGCTGGGCGGCCCCAGACTGGCGCAGGTGGTTCATTAGCGAGCTGATTTCCTGCCGCGTTTGCTGGTGGGCTTCCATGAGCTGGTCGATTTCGGGATCGACTTCGCGCATCGCCTGCAGCGCTTTTTCCCGCCAATCCTCCATGGCGTTTTGAATCTTCGGCTTCTGCATCGCTTTTTTCTGGGTCGCTAGCACCTCTTTACGCTTTTGCTGCATGGCCTTGCCAGCAGCGGCGCGTTCCGACTGGGACAGCGACTCGTCCTGAGCCTTGGCCTGCAGCTCCTGCAGGCGCTGCTTGCTGGCCTCCATATCAAGGCCGGTCGACTGCATGGCCTGGCGCACCTGCTGGTTCAAATCCTTGTATTCCTGGACCAAGCTCGGATCGTTTTGCTTGGCTTGCTTTTCGATCTTGCCGATCTTCTGCTGCAGATTTTTCAGCCGTTGCTGAGCTGCCTTGATGGCGGCGTATGCCTGCTGCTTATTGGCCGGTGCCTGCTCGCCACTAGCGCTGCTGGCTTCAGGCTGCGCGGCAGACGGCTGCATGTCTTCGGCCGCGAAGGTCGCCGCCAGGGGCGAGCAGCCGAGAACGACAACCAGCGCGCTCATGCTGGCGCGGAGAAACGGTATTGGCATGACATAACCTTTGATTGCTGCGGTGGATAGACTGGCAACGGAGGCGAAACAACCGCTGCGCTCATGGGTAAGAAGCCTAACCTTAACAGGAGATAACGCCAGGTTGTCAAATCACGGCCCGGCGCTGCAGCATAATCGCTGCACTGGCTATAGGGTCGGGTTACAATAGTAGGCAACCCGCCGGCGTCGTCCATCCTGGATTGGCCAACGGCTTGATCCGTATCATGCACTCTTTGACTGACCGAGCGATTGTAGCGATGCCGTATTACGAATTTTATTGCCCTGACTGTCATACAATCTTCACTTTCTTCTCCCGCCGGGTAAACACCACCGCGACACCGGGCTGCCCTCGTTGCCCCCACGAACCATTGCAGCGCCGTGTGTCCTTATTCGCCATTGCCAAGGGGCGCGACGAGACAACCGCCGATTTGCCCGACTTGGATGACAACCAGGCCGCCAAGCTTATGGCTGAGCTCGAGCGGGACATGGGCGGTGTCGACGAGGACAACCCCAAGGCGGCCGCGGCGGCCATGCGCAAGCTGTTCGACGCGACCGGCATGACCCTCAACGCCGGCATGCAGGAAGCCTTGGGGCGACTGGAAGCGGGCGACGATCCCGATACCATCGAGGCCGAACTCGGCGATGCCATGGACGAGGATGAAGCAATCGGTTTCAAGGCCAAGCCCGGCCTCAAGTCTATTCGCCGTATGTTGCCCCCCAAAACCGACCCGGAGATCTATGAGCTATGACGACCCTACCGCCAACGACGGCGCATCTGCCGGTCGCGGCCATGGTCAAATTCAGCCGTGCCCTGCAGTTCGCCGCCTACAAGCACCGCCAGCAAACCCGCAAGGACGCGACCGCAACGCCCTACATCAACCACCCCATCGATGTGACCACGGTCCTGATCGCAGAAGCCAACATCACTGAAGTAGATGTCCTGTGCGCCGCGCTCCTGCACGATACCATCGAGGACACTGCCACCACCGCCACGGAACTGTCTGCCGAATTCGGGCCAACCGTCAGCGCGATCGTGCTCGAAGTCAGTGATGACAAGACCCTGCCCAAGGCCGCGCGCAAGCGCCTGCAGATCGACCATGCCGCCGAGCTCAGCCTGGCGGCCAAGTGGGTGAAACTGGCCGATAAAATCTGTAATCTACGCGACATTGTCCAGGCACCACCCGCCGCGTGGTCAGCCGAGCAGCGCCTGACCTATTTCGACTGGGCCAAGGACGTGGTCGATGCCTTGCGGGGGGCACACGCCGAGCTGGAAGCGATTTTCGATCAGGTATATGCCGCGCGCCCCAAGTGGTGAACGCAAGGGCGCCTAAACATTCATTTTCATTGGCTTGCGGGGAGAGGTGACTATGGCGGGGGCTTGGCAAGGCGGCTATCGGGCATTGCTCGGGGTAATCGCCATTTTGGCCTTAACGGCGATCGGCGTCAGTGGGTGGCAGCTGCAACAAGCCCATAGTGGCCTGGAAATCACCCGCACTTCGGTTGGGCAGACCCCGGTGAGTCTGTATCGCCCTCGGCAAGCCGAGCAAGCACCGGTGGTCGTGATTGCCCACGGCTTCGCCGGCTCGCGCCAGCTCATGCAGCCGTTTGCCCTCACCCTGGCCCGGAATGGCTACCTGGTGGCCACGTTGGATTTTCCCGGCCATGGCAAGCATCCGCAGCCCATGCCCGGCGAGCTGACCGATCGCGAGGGCCGCCTTACCCAACTGCTGGGAACGCTGCGCAAAGTCGTCGATTATGCGCAAAACCTGCCGCAGGCTGCGGAGCAGCTGGTCTTGCTGGGCCATTCAATGGGCGGCGATACAGTCATTCAATACGCCCGGCGCTATTCCGAGACGACCGCCGTGATCGCGGTGTCACCGTATATCCCGAAAGACTTCCTGGCTGAGACCGTTCCCAACCTGTTGCTGGTCTATGGCGGCTGGGAACCGGCCAGTCTCAGCAGTCAGGGCCGGCGCATTGTGGCCAGCGTCGCCGATGAGCCGCCCCGGCAGGGTAAAACTTACGGTGAATTCGCTAAAGGTAATGCCCGCCAGTACCAAATCGCCACTGGGGTCGAGCATATCGGCGTACTCTACAGCCAGCAAAGCCTGCAGGCTGCGCTTGACTGGAGCAACACCGCTTGTGGCCACAGCAATGGCGGCTATATCGATCAGCGCGGCCCCTGGATCGGTTTGTTGATCCTGGGTGTAATCCTGTTGGCCTGGCCGCTTACCAAGCTGTTGCCGCGCGTCACAGCAGTCCCCGCCGGCGCCGATCTGCCTTGGCGGCAGTTTTGGTGGCTTGCCCTCGCCCCGGCGCTCGTCACGCCGCTGATCCTGCAGTTTCTGCCGAGCGACTTCCTGCCGTTGCTGTTGGCCGATTATCTCGCCCTGCACTTTGGCCTGTATGGCCTTGTGACCCTGCTGGGCCTCGCCTGGGCCGTTGGCTGGCAGGGCCTGCGTGAAGCCTTGACCGCCGCCCCGGGACGCTTTGTCCTGGCCGCGGGTGCCGCTCTGGGCTACGCCATCATTGCCATCGGCTGGCCGACCGAAATGTTCGTCGCTTCGTTTTGGCTCACGCCCGAGCGCGTGCCGCTGCTACTACCCGTACTAGTGGGCACCCTACTCTATTTCCTGGGCGATGAATGGCTGACTCGCGGCGCGCAGGCGCCGCCGGGAGCGTATCTATTGACCAAGCTTGCCTTCCTGGGTTCTTTGGTTTTCGCCATCGGTCTGAACCTGACCGAGCTGTTTTTCCTGGTCATCATCCTGCCCGCCATCCTAAGCTTTTTCATCATCTACGGGCTGTTCAGCCAATGGCTCTACGCCCGCACCAATCATCCGTACGTTGCGGTCGTCGCGAACGCCGTAATGTTCGCCTGGGCCATCACCGTGACCTTTCCCTTGGTCGGCGGTTAGTCATGGGTGCGGTCAGGGCCGACCGCACACTGAGCCAGTCTCAACGTAGCTGCGTCTGGCCGGTTTCGCCGAGCACTTGACGCAAGGCCATGCCGAGCGTCGTGCCGACCCGTTTGGCGAGCCGCGAGACGAGGTCTTCCTCGTAGGAAAAGTCGACGATGCGATCCGTATCCAACACCTCGCGCGCCACTTGCCGCACGTTGCCGAATTGATCGATCAAGCCGAGCTCGGCCGCTTGCTCGCCGGTCCAGAACAGGCCCGTGAACAGATCCTCGTTATCGGCCAGGACATCGCCCCGCCGGGCTTTGACTGCGGTGATGAATTGGCTGTGTATCGCGTCGAGAATCCCCTGCACATGCTGCTTTTCGGTCGCGTCGACTGGCTCGAACGGGTCCAGGATGGCTTTGTACTTACCCGCGGTAAGCAGACGCCGGTCGATACCGAGCTTGTCGATGGCCTCGACAAAGCCGAAGCTGTCGAAGCGCACGCCGATCGAGCCCACCACGCTGGCCGGATGGGCATAGATTTCGTCGGCAGCGACCGCGGCGTAATAGCCGCCGGAGGCACAGACATCGCTGACCACGGCATACAGGGGAATGTCTTCATACTTCTCCCGCAACCGGGTGATTTCGGCATTGATGTAGGCTGACTGCACGGGACTACCGCCGGGACTGTTCACTTCCAGAATCACGCCTTTGGTGGCGTTGTCCTCGAAAGCGTTGCGCAAGGCCTTGCCGACGTTCTCCGCACTCGCTTCGGCATCGTCGGCGATCAAGCCATGCAGCTTGACCAGGGCAGCGTGTTCCTGCTCGGTCTTGCTGACCGCCGGCAGATCGATCAACAACACAGCCAGGATCGCGATATAGATAAATGCCAGAGATTTGAAGAAGATCCCCCAGCGGCGGGCGCGGCGCTGCTCCTGCAGCCCGGCGAAGGCCAGTTTGGCCAGCAGCTCACGCTCCCAGGCGGTTTGCCGGTCTTCAGGGGATTGCGATGCCGACTCGGAGGCGGCGGTGTCGGTGGTCATATAAGCTCCTCGACAGCAGTAAGTAAAGATGATTATCAGGTAGTGGCGGGCGGCAAGTGTTGCAATACCGTGTTCAGATCCGCCGGCAATGGTGACTTGACCGCGTACGCCTGGCCCTTGGCCGGCCTGCGGAAGCGAATTTCGGCGGCATGCAAAAACATACGCTTGAGGCCCAGCGTCTGCAGTTCACGATTGCGGCTGAAATCGCCGTATTTCCGATCGCCGGCCACCGGATAACCCAGGTGTGCGGCATGCACGCGAATTTGATGGGTGCGCCCCGTATAAAGTTCGGCCGCGAGCAGGCTGGCGTCGGCATAGTGGTGCAGCGCAACGAAGCGGGTCAAGGCCGCCTTACCACCCTCCCCGGCGACCGCCATACGGCGCGCATCGCTGCGCTCGGAAGCCCGTTCCACGGCGGCCTCGACCCGCCGTGTACCCCAGGGCCATTGGCCGCTGACCAAGACCTGGTAACGCTTCTCGACCTGGCCATCCCGCAGCAGCGCATGCAGGTCGGTGAGCATGGGCCGCGATTTGGCCAGCAGCAGACAGCCGCTGGTCGCCCGATCCAGGCGATGCACCAGCTCCAAGAACGGCAGGTCGGGACGCAGCAAACGCAGCGCCTCGATGATGCCCAACGCCACACCGCTGCCGCCGTGCACGGGCAGGCCGGCAGGCTTATCCAGTACCAACAGCTGCGCATCCTCGAATAACACGGCACTGGCCAATTGCTGGGCCAGCCGCTCATTCAGCACGGGCGCGGCCGTTCGGCCTGGCTGCGTCACTGGCGGAATCCGCACTGTCTCCCCCAATTGCAGCCGCTGCTCGGGCTTGGCACGACGGCAGTCGATCCGCACTTCACCCTTGCGCAGCATACGGTACACCCGGCTTTTTGGCACCCCTTGCAAATGTCGGTGGAGAAAGTTATCCACCCGCTGGCCGGCTTCGGCAGACGTCACACTTACATGCCGCACCCCGCTTGGCTGTGTTCGACTCGTATTAGTCATGCTTGGCGTTCAACATTCCTGGCAATTGGCTGGGCCGCGATTCACCCAGCACGGGTCTATAATGCCCCGGTCTGGCGTGCGATTTGATGCGATTTTACACTGCTGTTATATTTTTGCTGTAGCCGTGATAAAGGAGCGTTGCGCGAGTCTTGAGCCTGACCTCCCGGGATGTGAGTGGTTGCGGCAGCCACTTCCTGCATGTACAACGTGATTCTCCCCGCTGTCTGGCAACAAGGCCGGGCGAGCGTGGTGGGTTTGAGGCAAAACCACTGACTTTTCGGCAATGGGAGCAACACTCCCCCGAATGACCCAAACAAGCAGCGCCTAATTTGATGAAACCGATAGTTATGGACAGCTCCCTCTTGGCCACCCGCCCGGCGGGCCACAGACACCGCCGGGTACCGACGCAGTCCGCCATAATCCGTGCAGCCCGCCTGCCGGCCTGCGGCAATGCCGGGACTCGGGCGCCACGTTGGTGCCCCGCAGGGCAGCCTCACCTTCGGGAGCATGGCAACCGGCCCATAGCGGCCAGGGCCGGCAGCAACAGGACACCGCATTGCTTCGGCGCGTGCTGCTAACCGCCCTGGCCGTTAGCGGGGGCGCGTTGCGCTTGGCTACCCCGATCAATTTCAGGTGCGTTCGCATTTGCATTGCAACCTTGCTCATGCAGTCGAACGCGTCATCTTATCTAACCGCTCCCGCGCGCCTTCATTGGCTTCTTTTGGCCCTCTGGCTGAGCTGGTTTGGCACCCCATTACGCCGACCCGTGCCGACCATGCCGAGCTTATCCACAAGAACCCAACCGCGTCCGGTCGAGCCATTGGCGAGAGCTATAGTTTATGAAAAGAATCCTTATCAACGCGACCCAGCCCGAAGAGCTGCGCGTGGCCATGGTCGATGGTCAACGGCTATACGACATCGACATCGAAATTCCGTCCCGCGACCAAAAGAAGGCCAACATCTACAAGGGGGTCGTCACCCGGGTCGAGCCCAGTCTCGAAGCCGCCTTTATCAATTATGGCGCCGACCGCCACGGCTTTTTGCCCTTCAAAGAGATTGCCCGCGGTTATTATAACGCCGACAAGGGCAATGGCGGCGGCAAACCCAGTATCCAGAGCGCCATCAAGGAAGGCCAGGAACTGATCGTCCAGGTCGAAAAGGAAGAACGCGGTAACAAGGGTGCCGCGCTCACAACCTATGTCAGCCTGGCCGGCCGCTATCTGGTCCTGATGCCGAACAATCCTCGCGCCGGCGGCGTTTCCCGCCGCATCGAAGGCCAGGAGCGCACCGATGTCCGTGAAGCCTTGAGCCAAATCGATATTCCTCAGGGCATGGGGGTTATTGTGCGGACCGCCGGCGTAGGACGTGGCGTCGAGGACCTGCAATGGGATCTGGAATATCTCAAGACCCTTTGGGATGCCATTTTGCAGGCGGCCGACCATCACAGCGCCCCCTTTTTGATCTATCAAGAAAGCAACGTCATCATCCGCGCCCTGCGTGATCATTTTCGCACGGATATCGGCGAGATCATCGTGGATGACCCGGAGGTCTTCGCCCAGGCACGCGACTTTATGACGAATGTCATGCCCTCCAGCCTGCGCAAGCTCAAGAGCTATAGCGACCGGGTACCGCTGTTCAGCCGCTACCAGATCGAAAGTCAGATTGAGTCAGCCTTTCAGCGCGACGTTGCCTTGCCCTCAGGAGGCGCCATCGTCATTGACCATACCGAGGCCTTGATCTCCATTGATGTCAATTCGGCCCGCGCTACCAAAGGCGCGGACATCGAGGAAACCGCCTTTCATACCAATAACGAGGCAGCCGACGAGATCGCCCGCCAGTTAAGGCTGCGTGATCTTGGCGGGCTGATTGTCATCGACTTCATCGACATGGCCTCGAGCCGGCATCAGCGCGAAGTCGAAAACCGCCTGCGCGAGGCCCTGAAAATGGACCGCGCCCGCGTCCAGGTCGGGCGGATTTCGCGGTTTGGCTTGCTGGAAATGTCGCGGCAGCGACTGCGCCCTTCCCTTGGCGAGTCGAGCCAGAATGTCT
Source organism: uncultured Ectothiorhodospiraceae bacterium (assembly GCA_964345605.1). Taxonomy (GTDB): domain Bacteria; phylum Pseudomonadota; class Gammaproteobacteria; order CAYFSA01; family CAYFSA01; genus CAYFSA01. The sequence continues at coordinate 19,761 of CAYFSA010000014.1, read as the reverse complement.
GCCCGCGCTGCCTCGGTCACGGCACTATTCGCAGCGCTGATTCCTTGTCACTGTCGGTACTCAGGCTGATGGAAGAAGAGGCCATGAAGGAGAAGACCGGACAAGTCGTGGCCCAATTGCCCATTGAAGTCGCCACTTTCCTGCTCAACGAAAAACGCCGAGACATTTCGGTCATCGAACAACGCTATAATGTCGATTTGGTACTCGTTCCCAATCGAAATCTGGACACCCCCAGCTTCGAGCTGCGCCGCATTCGCAGTGATGAACTTGAGAACGGGGCAGCCGAGCAGCCGAGCTATGAGCGCCTAGCCGAGCAGGAAGGCACCACCGTCAGCAAATTCGAGGCTCGCAACCAGTCGACCCAACCGGCGGTAAAAACTTTGGCGCCGAGCAAGCCGGCACCGACCACCGCGGCCCGCGACCCGGCTGCCGATGCCGCAGATCCTGTGGGCTCAGCCGAGCAGGGCCAGTCTAGCGGCCCGCAAGGCTTGTTGCTGCGGCTGTGGAACTCCTTGTTCGCCCCGCTGGATCCGCATACACCCAGCCGACAGAACCCGCAAACCGACGATACGAGCGACGCCGAATCGACGCCCGAGCCAACGGCGCCAACAGCGGCAGACGCCCCCGACACGGCCGCCGCCACAGCGCCCAAAAGCACGCCGCCAGCCAGCCACAGCCGCGCCCCTGCGAGTAATCGGCGCCGCGGCGGCCAGCACAAGCGACCGGCACAAGCCAATCGCGCCAAGCCGAGCCACAGCGAACGGCCGGCTCAGCCCCAGCACAAACCGACCAGCCCGGCTGGCACTGACAGTCCCGAGACCTCCTCGATGCCGGCCCCGAACCAAACCAGCGAGACCGACGCCAGCGAGCCGGCCACGAGCACCGAGGCTGTCCCGGCAGTGACGGCCAACACCGCCGCGGCTGCCGATAGCGACACAGCCAAAGCGAATCGCCCCGCGAACCGCGGCTCCCGACGCGGCCGGCGCGGCGGTCGGCGGACCCAAGCACGGCGCGCCGCCCAGGATCAGGAAAGCGAAGGGCAGGACCCTGGGAGCCAAGCAGCTGCCGAGCAACTGGCAGCGCCCGTCACCAGTCCAGCTGCGACGGCGGTGCCGGCTACCCAAGCAGGCACGCCCAAGACCGAGCCGGAGATCCCAGCGGAACCGACCGCGGCCGCAACTCCTGCGGCGGACGAGGCGTCATTGCCTGCCGCCGCCGCAGCAGCCGACACCGTTGTTGACCCTACAGTTGATAACCGCGCGGCCACCCCTGCCGATGCCGAAGCGCCTCGCCAGACAGCGGCTGCCAATGACCAGGCAGATCAGGCTGGCGCCGGCGCAGCCAAACAACCGAACAAGTCACCGCGAGGCGGAGCACGCCATTACAATGAGATCAAGGCAACGCGTCAACAAGGCCGGCGCAGCACGCAGAGCCGTTCCAGTCGCACCCGTGGCCAGTATGGCCGTGCCGCCACCCGCCGGCGGCGCGGTGATACCGAGGCAGCCAGCGTCGAGGCCGAGCAAGCCGCCGCTGCTGCCGCAAGCAACAACGGCAAGGGCGACAGTGGCGACACAGGCGGAGCGGCAGACCAACAGACTACAGCCGGTGTAGCCACAGGGCCCCAGGAAACGGCCCCGGCGACACCCGAGTCCCCCGGCCGCGCCTTGACGGCTGCGCCCACTGCCGGCACATCACTCATGCGCATTGCTGAAGACGACACGGCGGCGCAGCCAGAATCGCCTGCAGCCACGGATGACCCTGCGGCTTCGCCGGAGTCGACTCGACAAGGCAACAGCAGCCGCCAGCCGCGAAATCGGCGCCCCCGGCGCGCCTCACGCGGCAACTCGAACGCCGCCAGCAAGGCCGGCGTGGCCGCTAAGCCAACCAGCAGCGAGGCCGAGCCGGCCCCAGCCACGCCGGACTCGGCGCCCGCCGCCACGCAGCCGACTGACACCGACTCCACGGAGAACGGCTCAGCCTAGCAACGGCCGGCAATCATCCGGAAGCAGTAATCGGTGTGGCGACCATGGCGCGGTTGGGCAGCCGGGGCCAAGCACTGGAGGAGGTTGTTAGCCTGGGCGGCCTTGCCCCTGATCCTGGGCCCGCCGGCAGTGCCTGGTCGCGCAGCCGAGCCGGCGGCGCCGACCATCACGATCGAGGGCGGCAACAAGGCCCTGCGGGACAATATCCGGGCCAATCTCGCCATCGCCGCGCAGGACTGCGGGCTGCCGCAATGGCGGATAGCCCGTCTACTGGCCCGCATTCCTGCCGAAACGGCTGCCGCCATGCGTGCCCTCGGCTGGTACGGCGGCCACGTCAGCGACAAACGCATCGAGCGCACCCCGGCGTGTTGGCACTTGCACTTGCAGATCGAACCCGGTAAGCGGGTCCATGTAACGGCTCTGCAGGTCACCATCCGCGGTGCCGGCCGGCACGATCCGGCTTTCGCCCCCGGCCAGCTGCAATTGCCGCTGCAACAGGGTGCACCGCTGCACCATGGCCGCTATGAGCAAAGCAAGCGTAAGCTGCTCAAATTGGCCCTGCAGCGCGGGTATTTCGATGCCAAGTTAATAACCCACCGATTGCGGGTGTTGCCTGACCAGCATGAAGCGCGGGTCGAACTCGAGCTGGCGACCGGCCCGCGTTACCGTATCGGCGAGCTGCGTCTGAGCCATGACCAACGCTTGCGCACCTCATTCATTCAGCGGTTCATCAATATCGAAGCGGGCGAGCCCTTCCACAGCAGTCGGCTCGTCACCTTGCAGCGTAACCTCAACGATGGCGGCTATTTTGACCGTGTCGAGGTCAGCAAACGTCTGGCAGAGGCCGAGCATTTCGCCGTCCCCATCGACATCGAGCTGGCCACGGCTAACCGCCATGCTTATACTATCGGCGCCGGCGCAGCCACCGACACTGGCCCGCGGCTGCGCTTGGGCTATAGCAATCTGTACATCACGCGCCGAGGCCATCGCTTCGCCGGCGATGGCTTGCTCTCGCCGGTACGGCAGGAAATCAGCGGCAGCTATACCATTCCCCTGGACAACCCACTGGACGAGCAATACCGTCTGAACGCCGGCTGGCAGCGCGAGGTAACCGATACATCCGAATCCTGGCAAATCAATACCCGTTTCGCGCGCATCGATCTGCTGCCCGGCAATTGGATTCAAACCCTGTCGGTGGATTATGAACGGGAAGATTTCGATATCGCCGGGGAGGCACGCCGTACCTATTTGCTGTATCCGGGCATCGGCTTGCAAAAGCATTACAGCGATGCTATCGCCCTGCCACAGGATGCCTGGCGGCTGCGCCTGCAAGCCCGGGGCTCAAGACGGCTGCCTGTGTCCGACTTGACTTTCCTGCAGGGCAAAGTCGCCGGCAAGCTCGTCCGCGGCGTTCCCGGCGGCAGGCTCTTGGCGCGTGTCGATGCCGGCGCCACCGAAGTCGATCAAATCAGCCGCCTGCCCGCCAGCTTGCGGTTTTTTGCCGGAGGCGACGCCAGTATCCGGGGTTATGCGTACCAGGGGCTCGGGCCCCGCGACAGTGACGGTGACATCGTCGGTGGACGCTATTTGCTGGTCGCCAGTCTGGAATACGAGTGGATTATCAATCCCACCTGGGGCATCGCGTTGTTCTACGATGCCGGCAAGGCCTTCAATGATCTGCGTGCCCCTTTCGACCGGGGCGTTGGCGGCGGCTTGCGCTGGCGCTCGCCGATCGGGCCGATCCGCGTGGATCTCGCCCATCCGGTCGGCAAGCAAGGCATTCGCCTGCACTTGAGCATGGGACCGGACGTATGAGAGGACTGCCAAACCAATTATTGTGGTGGGTTGTGGATATCGGCCTCGGGCTGCTGCTCTGGTCAGCCCTGCTGCTGACCTGGATGGGCATGACTGAATCCGGCAGCCGCTTCGCCACCGAGCTGGCGATCAAGCTGGCCGGCCTACCGGTGCATATCAGCGCAGTCGACGGTCAGTACTTCGAGCGCGTCACCCTGCGGGGCATCGTTTACTCGTCCGACCAGGGTGCTATCAGCATCGACCGGCTGACCGCCGACTGGGATCCAGCCGCCTTACTGCGCGGCGAGCTGCGCTTGCATGTCCTGGCCGCCAGCGGCATCACCCTGCCCGCCGCGACCCGGGCTGCTGACAAACTTGGTCTGCCGAGCTATCGCCTGCCGCTGGAAATCACCATCGAGCATCTCCAGCTCGCGGATCTGTTCTACGGCGCCGGTTCGGCCGCGCCGGCGATCGAACGGCTGACTGCCAATGTGCATCTGAATCCAGCGGTGCTGAAGCTAGAAGCCCTCAGCCTAATCACGCCCCGGGGCCATTTGCAGGGCAAAGCCCGACTTGCCCCACACCGGCCCTATACCCTGCAAGCCAGCGCGAGTTGGTCGGGTGAACTGGCTGGCTTGGGTCAAAGCCGCGGCCAAGCCCACATCCAAGGCGATAGTCAACGACTCGAATTTCGCCATGATTTGCAAGCGCCTGGGCGCATGACCACCCAGGGCCAGCTGACCGATCTGCTCGACCAGCCCCGTTTGAGCCTGCGCCACCGCTGGCAAGACATAGCCTGGCCGCCCACCGCAGCCTCTGACTGGTTCAGCCCCACTGGCTCACTGGTACTCAACGGCTGGCTGGATAGCTGGTCGGCCCATGTCGATGCCCGCATGCTGCCACCCGACCACACTGAGCCGGTGCAAATCGCCACGGCCCTGACCGGCGATCAGCGCACGCTCCAGATCACGGCCTTCCAGCTCGCTCGCCGGGACGGCCAAATTCGAGGCAGGGGCGAGCTGACCTGGGCGCCCACACCCACCTTGCAGCTCGACCTGGACTGCCAGGATTTGGCCCCCGCCTGGCCGATCATTCCCGATCGAATTGCCACGCGGCTGACGCTGCAGGGCGCGGCGAACGGTTATCGCGTCAACTTGCAGGCCCGCACCGAGGCTGCCACTGCCCCCCTCTCGGCCCTGACACTGCATGGCTATACCGATCTTAAGCAGCTGACATTGGCGCCGCTGACCTTGCAGACCACGCTAGGCCGGGCCGCCATCACGGGCCGGCTCGATTGGGCCGACCAACTGGCCTGGCAATTACAGCTGCAGGGCAATGACTTATCACTTGCGCCCCTGCTGCCAACCTTGCAAGGCCATTTCACCACGCGCCTGGTGTTCAGTGGCTCCCAGGAGACCGCCGGCCTGACGGCTGAAGCTGTACTCACCACCCTGACAGGCCAGTTAAACGGCCAGCCGCTGCGCGGCAGCGGACGCGGCGAATGGACCCGCAACCAGCTCCGGCTCGACCAGTTCACCTTGGCAGCGGGGAACAGCCGCCTCCGGCTGGACGGCTCAATAGGGCAAGCCATGGGCCTGACCTGGCAGGCCCATGCCAGTGACCTCAGCTGGTTCCGGCAAAACCTGGCCGGCCAATTGCGCGGCGACGGGGAGATTGCCGGAACACCCGACTGGCCGCGCCTACAGGCCGAAATACAGGGTCAGGACCTGCGTCTGGCCGGGCAGTCGCTCGGCGATATGGCCCTGACCATCGATTCGCGGGACAAGCAGCGCCAGCTCAGACTGAGCGTCACTGCAGCAGACCATGCTGCCAGCGGTGAAACCGCGCCCAGCTTGCCGGCCATAGCACTCGAGCAAGCCGAGCTGCGGGCTACGGTGACCCCGAGCCGCCAGCAAGCGCACTTACAAGCCACCACCAAAAGCGGCTCATTAAATCTGGCGATGCAAGGCGCTTGGCACAATGGCAGCTGGCAAAGTCGGCGTTGGCAAGGGCAAATCACACAGCTCGACTGGCAATCCCCGCAGACGATGCACTGGTCCCTGCAACGCCCTGCCAAACTGCGCGCCAGTACGCGGTCCGCCGCTGTCACGCCGGTATGCCTGCATCAGGCAGCACCCTCACAGGCCAAGCAGGCAGGGCATCATCTCTGCCTGCAAGGCAGCTGGTCACACGCGCACGGCTTGGCCCTCGACGTGGACGGTCAGCACGTGCCGCTGGCACCGCTAGGCTCGTTGCTCCCGGCCAATTGGCAAGTCGCGGGCACCGTCGATCTCGCTGGTGAAATCCGCGGCTCGGTCCGGGCGCCGGCCGTGGACGCCACCATCCGTCCGGCGCCCGGCAGGCTCACCATCCCCTTACCACGCACTCCTTTGGAACCCCTGACGCTGGCTTGGGAAGATACGGTGCTGTTCCTGGAGGGCCGGCCGTCGCGCTGGCGGCTCAAGGCGCAGAGTCGGCTGCCGAAGCAAGCCGCCCGTGTGCTCGGCGATGTGCAAATACTACGCGACGACAGGCGCTGGCTGCTCGGCGGTCAGTTGCGCAGCGAATGCCGCGACCTAGCCTGGCTGGCGGGCTTGACACCGCAACTGGCCAATCCCAGCGGGCAATTGCAGGGCCGCTTCGCCTTCGGCGGCACGCTGACAACGCCGGCTATCGGCGGCGAGCTGCGGCTCGAGCAAGCCCGCGTCAGCCTGCCGGCTAGCGGCATCACGCTCACCGACCTCGACTTGCATGTGCGCAGCAGCGCACCCCGCCAGCTAACGCTCACCGGCCGGGCCGTTTCGGGAAGCGGCCAGCTGCGTGCTGCCGGCGAGCTCCAGTTTCCGCCCGCGCAGCGCTGGTCAGGTCATATCACGCTGCAGGGTGAACAGTTCGAGGCCGTTGATCTGCCGCATCTGCAGGTCGTGGCCAATCCGAATCTGGCCATCACCCCCACAGCCGACAACCTCCATATCACCGGAGACATCGTGATCCCCAAAGGTCATTGGCAGCTCGGTAACGGCTCCAATGGCGGCGTCAAGGTGTCTGCAGACGAAGTCATTGTCGCGCCCGCTTCGCCCACGACCGCCGCACCGGACGACCGGCCAGCCAGGCTGCCCATTACCAGCAAGTTGACCTGGCGCCTCGGCGAGGCGGTGCGCTTTCACGGCCGGGGCCTGGAAACACGCGTAACAGGCCGATTGCAAATGTCTCAGGGCGATGGACTGATGACGGCCGAAGGCGTCCTGCAATTGGTCGACGGCCGTTACGAGGCCTATGGCCAGGCCCTGAAAATCCAGGACGGCCGGCTCATTTTTCAGGGCCCCATCGACAATCCTGCCGTGGATGCTCTGGCCGCCCGGCAAATCAAGGAATATGACGTGGTCGTCGGCATCGATATCGGCGGCACGCTGCAAGACCTGCAAAGCGAACTGTTTGCATTGCCCGAGCAGCCCAAACCCGAGACCCTGTCGCTGTTACTGACCGGCAAGCCCCTGGCCCGCGACACCGAAGACGAAGCCTTCGCGCTGATCGACGTCGCCGCCCAACTCGGCATCGCCAGCGGCGATTTCATTACCGACGAAATCGCCAGCCAATTCGGGCTGGATCAGCTCACACTTGCCGGCGGTGATGAGCTGACCCAGACATCGCTGCTTATCGGTAAATACCTGACCCCGGACCTATACGTCAGCTACGCCCATTCGCTATTCGAAGAGGTCTCGATTTTGTCGCTGCAATACGCCCTGTCCAAGCATCTGACGCTGGAGGCATTGTCGGGCGAAACCAGCAGCATGGATGTCATTTATCATATTGAGCATAAGTGAGGCGGATAACAGCGAACGCTAGAATTAAATTGTGGCCGTCACGCCCGCTCCCAGGGGAAGGCCAAGACCTCGTCGATGTGGCTACAATCAAGCAACGCCATCAATAAACGATCCAAACCCAGGGCCACGCCGGCGCAATCGGGCAGACCATGATGCAGCGCCGCGAGCAACTGCCGATCCAGCGGCACGGCCGCTTGGCCATGGTGTTCGCGCTCGGCCCGCTCGGCCTCGAAGCGCCGCTCCTGTTCGGCCGCGTCGGTCAGTTCATGGTAGCCATTAGCGAGTTCGTATTGGCCCCAATACACCTCGAAGCGGGCCGCCGCCGGCATGCCCGTCTCATCCGCGACAATGCGCGCCAGGGCCGCGGCAGAGGCAGGATAATCATACAGCAGAGTCAGTCGCTCGGCCGGCCATTGCGGCACGACACAGGCACTGAGCAGCCAGTCCAGCCAGGCATCACGATCCAGCTCACCCGTGACCGGTAAATCGTGGCGGCGGGCCAGCTCGGCTAGCTCGGCCGTGGTCGCTTGCCAGGGATCGCAGCCCAAAGCCTGATAAAAGGCTGACCGATAGCTACAGCGTTCGACGCTGGGGAGGGACCGCTGGGCACAGGCCGCTAACTGGCGCAGCAGGGCCAGCACCTCCTCCATGAGGGCATAATGGTCCATGCCCAGACGGTACCATTCCACCAAAGTAAATTCGGGGTTGTGCAAGGTGCCACGCTCGGCCGCGCGAAACGCCTTGGCGATTTGATAAATGCTGCCGCTGCCGGCGGCCAGCAAACGCTTCATAGCGAATTCCGGGGAGGGCTGCAAATAGCGGGGCCGAGTGGCAGTGCCAACGACCAGGCTAGGGATTTGCGGCGTCGGCACCGTCGCTTGGCCGAGTAGCGGCGTTTCCACTTCCCACAGACCGCGCGCGGCAAAAAATGCCCGGATTGCAGCGAGCAAGCGGGCCCGCAGCCGCAATGCGGCCCAGCCCGCACGCGGCTGCCAGGTCGGCGGCGTCATTCCTTGACGCGCGAGACATATTCCGCCGAGCGCGTGTCGACCCGGATCAGTTCGCCTTCTTCGACGAACAGGGGCACCTTGATCACCGCGCCGGTTTCCAAGGTCGCCGGCTTACTGCCGCCGGAAGCGGTGTCCCCGCGCACCCCCGGATCGCATTGGGTGATGCGCAGATCGACGAAGCTCGGCGGGGTGACGCTCAAGGGGACGTCATCCCACAGGGTCACGGTGCACATTTCCTGGCCCTGCAGCCATTTCCCCGCATCCCCCATGGCTGCCTCGGTAGCCGCGTATTGCTCGAAGTTTTCGGGCAACATAAAGTGATAAAATTCGCCATCCGAGTACAGATATTGCATATCTTTCTCGACGACATCCGCCGCTTCTACCGATTCGCCGGATTTATAGGTACGGTCGACCACCCGGCCGGTCTTTAGATTGCGCAGTTTGACGCGATTAAATGCCTGCCCCTTGCCAGGCTTAACAAATTCGTTCTCGACGATGGTATAGGGCTCACCGTCAATGATGAGCTTCAAGCCACCCTTAAACTCATTGGTACTATACGTTGCCATTAGCCAATCGCTCGTATGCCAGTGTTAAGTCATTCAATTTATTCCGTCCACCGACGGCCTGTGACGGTATGATACCGATTTCTAAGCCATCCCGACATGATGCGGCAGGGGCCGGGCGCCCCTGGCAGCGACAGCTCGCGGGCGCTGTGACCGAGCCGGCCGAGCTGCTCGCCCGAGTCGGTCTGGATGCCGCCGCCGCGCCGGCCATGCCGGCCGCGGCCACGGTCTTCCCGCTGCGGGCAACGGACGCCTTCATCCGGCGTATCCAGGCGGGCCATCCCGACGACCCGTTGCTGCGACAAATTTTGCCGGTTGTCGCCGAAGACCAGGCACAGCCAGGATTTGACAACGATCCGGTCGGCGACGGGCCGGCCTGCATCGCGCCGAACCTGCTGTACAAATATGCAGGCCGCGTCCTGTTGCTGGTCAGCGACACCTGCGCCTGCCATTGTCGCTTTTGCTTTCGCCGCCATCGCCAGCCTGAGGGAACAAATACCACCGCGCCCGCCTGGCAACCCGCCCTAGCAGCCATTGCCCGTGAGCCTAGCATCACCGAGGTCATCTTGAGCGGGGGTGATCCGCTGCTGCTGACCGATACCTTGCTCGAGCCCCTGGCAGCTCGGTTAGCCGACATTGACCATATCCAGCGCCTGCGCATTCATAGCCGCATGCCGATCGTCCTGCCGGCGCGCATCGATCCGGCGCTCTGCAGATGGCTGCAGGACAGCCGCTTGCAGATCGTCATGGTCGTGCATTGCAATCATCCCAACGAAATCGATGCCGAAGTCCGACAAGCACTGGCCACATTGCGGGCCTGCGGGTGTACACTTCTCAGTCAGTCAGTCCTGCTAGCGGGTGTCAACGATGATAGCAAAGTGCTCGCCGCGCTGAGCGAACGCCTGTTTAGCGCCCAGGTTTTGCCTTATTATCTGCACATGCTCGATGCCGTGCAGGGGGCCGCGCATTTTCAGGTATCCGAAGCGCGGGCCCGTGCCTTGGTCGAGGCGCTGCGCCGTGCATTGCCTGGCTATCTGGTACCCCGCCTGGTACGCGAAATCGCCGGCAGGCCCGCCAAGCAGCCCGTGTTTTAACCAGCGGATGTAGACTCATGGCCTTCAAAACACCTGCGACGTCCCCGTCCGACAACACCAGCCTGCCAACCACGCCCAAAGGGCTCAAGAAATGGGCTGAGGGCTTACCGCGCACCAATCCGGGCGCAATGAGCAGGAGCGTCTTCTACGGCCTACGGGAACTCAACCGGGTAACCATTCCCGCCAACCAACGATTCGACCTCATGGAGGTGCTGCGGCCGTATGCCCATACCGTACTCGGCAGCCTGCGCCGACATTTCATCGACCGTCCCCTGCCCTTATCGGCCAAGGCCCGTAAAGTTGTTCATCTGTGCGAGCAACTGTCGATTGAAATGGCCCGCGGTTACAAGCATGTCTTGAATGCCGTGCTGCAACGCGAGGTCCGCCTCAGCCAAGACCGCGTCGCCCAGGCCATAGAACGGGCGTTGCGCTACCATGGTGAAGCCCTGCGCATCAACCGCGAGGTCTATATCCTGCCGACTGAGGAAGGCTGGGCCGATATTAATCGGCTGTATTTGCTGGCCGAGCATAATCAACTCGCCGGCCGTGTCGTCGCCGACGAGCAATTGCTGAGTTCAACCCAGATCACTATCGACGAAGTCTACATCGCCTTGAATTTGTTGGTGATCTGTCAACCAGAGCAGTTGTATCAAGGCGAGGCCCTACGGCTTGCCGGCTATTTGGAGCAAAACGCCCGGCATTGTCGACTCGTCTCCAAGGCCCGCCCGGATGCCAGCGGCGGGGTCATCTGCGTGCGGCTCGGCAGTGCTGAAGGCCCGGAGTATCAACCGCTCGAGGCGGTCTCACCGAGCGCCGATCTGCGCTTTATCGATGCGCATGACCTGATCGCGCAGTTACTGGAACGCGCCAATCGGCCGCCGCTGCAGCCCGGTGAGGCCATCAAAGACAAGACTGCCTTAAGTCCCGACCAAGCCACCCGCCTGGTGACTCGGCTAACCTCGCGCAGTTGGCGCCGCGAGACCCGGGAACCGATGCGTGATCATATCGAGGTAGCGATCGGTCTGGACAATATTTTCAAGGCCCTGCAGCCGGACATGGCCAGCGGCGATCATGTCGAACTCAGTAGCGATACCCATACTTCCAGCCCGGCCTATGACCTGGATTTGATGCCGGGACCCGTGCGCGAGGCCGACGATCCCTTGCTTAACGAAACCTTCTCGCGACCAAGTGATCCGGATATCTGGAATATTTGGCGTAGTTCTACCGCTCGCCAAGAAGCCGCGGCACCACCGGCCAGCCCCACGGGTGAGCGTCACACCCAGGCGTCCAATACTTCAACTTGGCTGGTAGTGGATCAAAGCCAAGGCGGCCTGCGACTGCTTTGGCAACTGGAAGAGCCGTCCCGCGCCCTAGTCGGCGAACTGGCCGGCCTGCGGGATACCAGTACCGCTCAGCCGAGCTGGTCTATCAATGTCATTCGCTGGCTGCGCTGTCAAACGGGGCTCGGCATGGAAATCGGCCTGCAGCGTTTGGCGGCGCAGGTCATTCCGGTGCATGTGCGGTTTGCCCACAGTGCAGCAGCGGATAATCACGCCTACGAGACCCTGCTTGCCCCTGGCGACCCCATGCAGGAGGATCCCGCGTTCTTGCTCACGCCCCCAGACCGGTTTCACAGCGGCGACGAGCTGAACGTCAGTATGTACGGCCGGCAGGTGAAAATCCAATTACTGGCCCTGACCAGTCGCAGCAGTTTCTTTTCGCAATACACCTATAGCGATACCACCCAAGCGGGTCCTAACCGCCAAGGGTCGACCGAGGATGCGGGGCGGGATACGTTCGATTCCCTGTGGACGACGCTCTAAAAGCTACCCGCACCTTTGCTGGCCTGGCCGATTATGGCATATTTTGTATCTGCCGCCCCCATAACAAGCTAATAGCGTGGCGATGTGCGTACACGGCCTAACCCGGATCTCGACCCATGGACAAACAGCTCCGCGTATTCCTGCTCAATCAAGATACCAATACGGCCAATGCCACTCAGGAAATGCTGAAATCCGCTGGGTTTTCATTGCGCGCACAGCGTTTTTCGGATAAAGAGCAGTTCGCCACAGCCCTTGCCAAGGAGCCTCCCGAGCTCATTTTGGTGGACGCCGACCACAGCCCGATCAGTGTCAATCAAGCAGTACGCAGCGCCCAGCACGCCAAGACTGCCGCCCCGGTGGTCGTTATCGGCGGCCGTGAGGAACACCTGACCTATCTGCAGCAGGGCGCCTACGATGTCCTGGAAGTCGAAGAGCGCGAGCTATGCAAGCTTATCGTCATGCGGGCGCTGCATCTGCAGCAACTCGAGCGCGATCTGCAGCAATGCCGGGCCAACCTGGCCGAGTCGGAACGCCGCGCCAAGGCGCTGCTAGACACCTCCCGTGATGCCATTGCCTATGTCCATGACGGCATGCACTTATATGCCAACAACGCTTATCTGGAGCTGTTCGCCTTCGAGGATCTGGATGAGATCGCCGGTCTGCCGATTCTCGATATGGTTGCCGACACCGAGCAGCAGCGTTTCAAAGAATTTCTGCGCAGCTACAGCCGTACCGAGCAGGATTTGGAAACCTTCGAAACCAAGCTCAAGGATATCAACGGCCGGGTTTTCGAGGCCCGCATGGAGTTCACGCCGGCCAATGTCGAAGGCGAAGCCTGCACCCAGATCACGATTCGCAACCAGGATCTGGAACAGTACATCCTGGAGCGCGACCCCGTCACCGGCCTGTTCAACCGACGTTATTTCCTCGCCCAGCTAACCGAAGCGGCTACTCGGGCCACTAGCGGCAGCCAGCTCACTGCCCTGCTGCAGGCCGAAATCACCAATTTCCAAGACATGCGCAACCAGGTGGGCGTGGCCAATAGCGATCAGGTCCTGACCCAGATCGGCCAGACCATCGCCGCCCATTTTGGCGACCAGGCCATTACCGCGCGTTTTGAAACCGCAACCTTTACCACAATCACGCCGTACAGCCTGGAATCGGAGCTGCAGCAAGCCGGGGAGAACCTCGTCGCCCGTCTGGATGAGCAGATCATCGAAGTCTCCGGGCAAGCCCTGACCTGCAAGCTCGCCGTCAGCATCACCAGCCTCGACGAGGACTCCCCCAACGCCGACGAGCTCCTAGCCCGCACGGCCCAGACCATGAAGCAGGCCATGGCGGCCAGCAAGCGGGTCGCCCTGTATCAGCCCAAACAAGGCGAAATGACCCAGCGCCAACTCGACCGCCGCTGGCAAACGGAGTTGCAGCAGGCCATGGACGAGGACCGCCTGCGCCTGTTGTATCAACCGTTGGTCAATTTGCAGGGCGATACCACCGCCCGGTACGAAGTCTTTATGCGCTTGCTCGACCAGGCCGGCAAAACGGTAGCGGCCAAGGAATTCCTGCCCAGTGCCGAGCGCAGCGGCATTGCCCGCGAGCTCGACCTGTGGGTTTTGCGCCGCGGCCTTGCTGAACTCAGCGCAACGCCGGGGCAGCCGCACGCCGACACCATTTTGTTCATTAAATTGACCGCCGGCTCCCTGCAGTCCCAGGACGTACAGGCCTGGCTAGCCGAGCACCTGCAGCAAAGCGGCCTGGGCGGCCAACGATTGGTGCTCGAGCTCAAAGAAAACACGGTGCAGCAATACCTTACCGATGCCAAGGTGTTCATTCCCAAAGTTCGCGCGCTGGGTTGTAGCATTGCCCTGGATGATTGCGGCGAACAGGGCGATTCGCTGAGCCTGCTTAACCATATCGATATCGATTATCTGAAACTGGCCACTTCGTTCATGGGCGCCTTGCGCAAGAGTTCCGAGAATCAGAAAACGGTCCGCGACTTGATCCAGCGAACGCATGAGGCCAACCGGCAAGTGATCGCCCAGCATGTGGATGACGCCCAGGATTTGCAGTTGCTGTGGAGCTTCGGCGTGGATTTCGTCCAGGGGAGTTTCTTGCAGCCACCAGCGGCGAAGATGAACTACGACTTTTCCGTGTTGACGGGTTGACGGGTTGACACCAGCTGGCGTCTTGGCCGCTAGTCAATCATCGCGCTGCTCGTGGTCTTGTTCCTGACCGCGATAAGCAGGTTCCTCACCTCCCTTGCGATACCCATAGGTCGCCTGCAGCAAGCCCTCCTGGATATGGCGCCAGAGCTCGAAATTGCGCTGCCCCATTTCCACCATCGCCTCCATCGGTGCCTTGCCGAACACCTCGCTCACCTGCGACTGCAATTGTTGATGATGGTGCATGAACAGCTCCAGGCTATCGCGCAGATAATTCGCGAACATGCCCTGATAGCTGCCGCCGTAAAAACGGATCATCTGCGACAGTACCTCGTTGGTGAACATCGGCTGACTGCCGCCCTCCTGCTCGATAATGATCTGCAGCAGGATATTGCGGGTGATATCTTCATCGGTCTGGGTATCGACGATTTTGAACGACTCGCCGGAAAGCACCAGCCGCCGGGCATCTTCGAGGGTGATATAGCGGCTGAGCTGGGTATCGTAGAGCCGCCGGTTGGGATATTTCTTGATCAAACGTTCGCTCACATTGCCTCCTTGATTAAGCCGCGGGCATGGCCATGCACACGGTGGATGTAATGGCGACCGGGAATCTGTCATCGCCCCCGGCCGGTAACAACTGCGAGAACTGTAGGGCCGGTTTCAACCGGCCCATCGGTCGATTAGCCTAAACGCGGCAGGGTAAAACCCGCCCTACATAGCGGCCCGCTCCACGGCAATGGCCACCCCCTGACCGCCGCCGATGCACAGGGTCGCCAGGCCGCGCCGGACATCGCGCTGCTGCATGGCATGCAGCAGGGTCACCAAAATCCGCGCCCCGGAGGCCCCGATAGGGTGGCCGAGGGCGATCGCGCCGCCATGGATATTCACTTTATCGAGATCCCAGCCTAGTTCCCGATTGACCGAAATCGCCTGGGCCGCGAAGGCCTCGTTGGCCTCGATGAGATCGAGATCATCCACGGTCCAATTGGCCCGCTGCAGGCACCGCTGGGTCGCCGTGATCGGGCCGGTACCCATGACCGCCGGGTCTACCCCGGCACTGCCAAAGGCCACGATCCGCGCCAGCGGCTGTACCCCGAGCTGCTTGGCATGGGCCGCCGTGGTGACCAACAAGGCCGCAGCGCCGTCATTGATCCCCGAGGCATTGCCGGCGGTAACGGTGCCGTCTTTCTGGAAGGCCGGCCTGAGCTTGGCCAGCTTGTCGGCGGTGGTGCCAAAGCGCGGAAATTCGTCCTGCTCGAAAATGATCGGCTCAGCCTTGCGCTGCGGGATTTCGACGGGCACGATCTCGGCCTTGAAATGGCCATGGGTGATAGCCGCTTCGGCCTTTTGCTGGGAGGCCGCGGCAAAGGCATCTTGCTCTTCCCGGCTGATGCCGTATTGGGTCGCGATGTTCTCGGCGGTCTGGCCCATATGGTAGTCATTGAAGGCGCACCACAGCCCGTCCTTGACCATCGAATCCACCATTTCCCAATTACCCATGCGCATGCCGTTGCGGGAATTGGGCAGCACATGCGGGGCCATGCTCATGCTTTCCTGACCGCCGCTAATGACCAGGTTGGCATCCTCGCTGCGCAGGGACTGCCAGCCGAGATGCACGGCCTTCAGGCCACTGCCGCAGACCTTGTTGATGGTCATGGACGGGGTAGTGTTGGGAATACCGGCGGCGATCGCTGCCTGCCGAGCAGGATTTTGGCCCGTGCCACCGGTCAACACCTGGCCCATGATCACTTCATCGACCTGCTCCGGCGCCAATCCGGCCCGCTGCAATACGGCCTCCATGACCTTTTGTCCCAGCGTTGCGGCCGGAAAATGGGCCAGCCCACCGTTGAAGCTGCCGACGGCAGTGCGGGCGGCGGCGAGGATCACGGCATCATTGTCTTGCATTAGATTACTCCTAACGATTCCCAGTAAGTGGCAGCACCCAAGCAACTCGACATTGGCGCTCGGGCCGGCTTCAATTGCAATGCACAATATCACATGCTAGTTTGCGTTCGTGAGAGTTTAGGGGGAACAAACCAGAAATTCGAGCCATGCACACCCCCATAACAAGCTACCGGTGTGCCCCCTTTGCACCTGCCGTTCAAATCCACTACATCAGAGCAAACTAGGCTATGGCCGATACGAATCCGTTTTCGATGGACGCTTGGCTGCAAGCGCAACGTACCTATTGGGATGCCTGGACCGAGATCAGCAAACAGGCAATGAACTATGCCAACCCGGTTACCGCCGCGGCGCCGACCAACTGGGCCGAGGGACTGCAGAAATGGTGGGGCATGGCAGCCCCGGCCGCGCCGCAGCCGGCCCAGGATTTCTATAACAAGCTGGTCGCCTCGGGCAACGCCTATCTGCGCATGCTCGAGGAAATGACCAAAACCGCCCAGTCCGGCGCCGGCAGCTGGCAGGAACTGTTCGACAAAAGCAGCGAGATCATGCTGGGCGCCTTTCGCCAGCCGCCTTATGCCGCGGCGAACGCGGACTGGACCAAACCCTGGCAGCAGGCCATGGGCGCCTGGCAACAGGCGATGACCAGCAGCCCGGCGGCACCGAGCGAATGGCTGCAGGGCCTGTTCCCGCAGTTTCCCGGTGCGGCCCAGTTGCGTGAGCAGATGCAGCAGCTGCTGAATATGCCGGGCGTGGGTTTTTACCGCGAGATGCAGGGCCAATACCAGACCCTCGGCCAGCTCATGCTCGACTATGAATCCGCCCTGAACGAATTCGGCCGCTATATCGGCGATATCGCCCAGCGTTCCATGCAACGCATGCAGAAACTGGTCAGCGAGCGCAATGACTCCATCACCAGCGGCCGCGAGCTTTACAATCTGTGGGTCGATGCCTGCGAGGAAGTCTTCGCCGACGCAGCCTTGAGTGACGAATACTCGCGGCTCTACGGCAGTGTCACCAACAACCTGATGGCGGTGCAGAAACAGAGCTCGGCGATTCTCGATGAAACCCTGGAGATGCTGAATCTGCCCAATCGGCGCGAGCTCGACACCCTGCAAAAGCGCGTGCATGACCTGCGGCGTGAAAATCGGCAGCTGCGCAGCGGGCTGGTCGAGCTGCGCCAGGAAATCGACCAGCTCAAAGCCAGCAAGACTGCCGCCGCGCCGCGCCGGAGCAGCAGCAAGAGCGGCACCTCGGCTAAAGCCGCGCCCGCGGCGGACAGCGACAGTGCGCAATAAATCCCCGGCCATTTAATCTGCAGGAGAACTTAGATCGTGTTTCCGTTCCAGTTTCGACCGGACCAGGCTGTGCAAGAGGCCATCAATTTCAACCAAAAGCTTGGCCAGGGTCTGCAGCATTTCAAAGCAATCGGCGAAATCGAATCCGGCGTCACCCCCCGCGAGGTGATCTACCAGGAAGACAAGCTGACCCTTTATCGCTATGGCGGCCCGCTTGCCAGCCGTACCAACTCGATTCCCGTGCTGATCGTCTATGCCCTGGTCAACCGCCCCTATATGGCCGATCTGCAGGAAGACCGCTCGCTGATCCGCGGCATGCTCAGTGCCGGCCTGGACGTCTATCTGATCGATTGGGGCTATCCGGACCGCAGCGATCGCTATCTGACCCTGGACGACTATCTCAATGGCTATCTCGATACCTGCGTGGATAAAGTCCGCGACGCGCATGGCCTGGACAGCATCAATCTGCTCGGCATCTGTCAGGGCGGCACCTTCAGCCTGACCTATGCCGCATTGCATCCAGAGAAGGTCAAAAACCTGATCACCATGGTTACGCCGGTGGATTTCAAGACGCCGGACAACACCTTGAGCAACTGGGTACAGCATGTCGATGTGGACGTAGTTGTCGACACCATGGGCAATATCCCCGGCGAAGCCCTGAACGGCAGCTTCCTGGCCCTCAAACCCTGGCGCCTGACCGGACAAAAATACCTGGATATGGTGGAGATTCTCGAGGATCCCGAAAAAATCAAAAATTTCGTGCGCATGGAGCAATGGATCTTCGACAGCCCCGACCAGGCCGGCGAGGCCTTCCGCCAATTCATTAAATGGTATTACCAGCAAAACGGCCTGATCGCAGGCACGGTGACAATCGGCGGCCAGCAAGTCGATCTGGCCAACGTCACCATGCCCGTGCTCAATGTCTTCGCCGAGCAGGATCATCTCGTGCCGCCCTCGGCCTCCCGGCCGCTAAAAGAGTATGTCGGCACCCAGGACTATTCCGAGCTGTCCTTCCCGGGCGGGCATATCGGTATTTATGTCAGCGGCCGCTCGCAGAAGACCGTGCCGCCCACCATCGGCAAATGGCTGGATGAGCGCGTCACCTGAGCTGTGCTAAGCCGGCCGACAAGGAGCGGTTGAGGTGCTCAGCCGCTCCCGCCCGTTGCCCGAGTCATGCCCACTGATCCCTTACTCATGCTGGCGGCATCTGCGCTCGGCCTCTGGGGCAGCGTTGCCCTGCTCCCCTGGCAGCCCTGGCGCAATCGCGAAACCCTCGAGGCCGAACCGCCTGCCACAACGCCCGATCTAAGCGCGATCACAGCCCTCATTCCTGCCCGTGATGAAGCGGGCGTCATCGCCGCGACCCTGACCTCCCTGGCACACCAGGGCGAAGGGCTGCGCATCATCCTGATCGATGACGGCTCGGGCGACGGCACGGCAGACGTTGCCGCCGGGTTACAGCTGCCAAATCTGCAACTTCTCCAGGGAGAGCCCTTACCCGCCGGCTGGGTCGGCAAGCTCTGGGCCCTGGAACAAGGCCGCCGGCTAATCGATACCCCTTATACCCTGCTGCTCGACGCCGATATCGCCCTGGCGCCCGGCACGCTCAGTCGCCTGCATCACAAACTGACCGGGGCGGGCTATCACTTCGTGTCCCTGCTCGCCGCGCCGAGCCTGCACAGCTTCTGGGAACGGCTGCTGATGCCGGCCTTCGTGTTCTTCTTCAAACTGCTGTATCCCTTTGCCCTGGCCAACCGGCCGCACAGCCCGGTCGCGGCGGCCGCCGGCGGCTGTGTGCTGATGGAGAGCCGGGTACTCGACCAGATCGGCGGGTTTGCCGCCCTGCGGCAAGCCTTGATCGACGATTGCACGCTGGCCAGGCGAGCCAAACAAGCCGGTTTTGCCACCTGGCTCGGGCTGACCCACGCAGCTCAAAGCCAGCGCCCCTATGCGGGGCTGGCCGGGATCTGGCAGATGGTGGCCCGCACCGCGTTTACCCAGCTACGCTACTCGCCGGCGTTATTACTGCTCTGCACCCTGCTGCTAGGACTCATGTTCAGCGTGCCACCCTGCGCCCTGCTCCTGTCGGGCTCGAGCGCCGGCGCGGGCCTGTTCGGCGGCTCGGCCTGGCTGCTCATGGCGGCAATCTATCGACCCACCTTACGCTATTACCGCCTGCATTCGGTCTGGGGGCTTGCCTTACCCGTAATCGGCTTACTCTTTCTGGCCATGACCTGGACCTCGGCGATCCGTTACTGGCGCGGCCAACGCTCTAGCTGGAAAGGCCGGGACTACACCCGGGATCACCA
>CAYFSA010000013.1:31110-36699 GCA_964345605.1 uncultured Ectothiorhodospiraceae bacterium | reverse complement strand
AGTCTGTCTGGATGCCGTGCACGCCGCCCTAGCCTGTTGCGCGCTGGTCGAGCAGTTTGCGCATCCGCTGCCGGGCGCGCGTTTCCATACGCGGATCGGCCTGCATCTTGGTGAGATCGTCTTGGGCGATTTGCGGGCTGGTCAACGCTTTGAGTATGCGGGCATGGGCGATGCTCTCAATACCGCCGCACGGATCGAGGCGCTGAATAAGCCGCTGGGTACCTACGTGTTGGCCTCCGAGCCCATTCTGCAGGCCTTAGGTGGTATGGTTCTGAGTCGCCGTCTCGGCTGGCATCGTTTGCGCGGCAAGGAGGAAACCCTGCAGCTCGGGGAGATTCTGGCCCTGTACGAACATAGTACCGCCGCGCAATATGCCCTTTGCAGCAGTTTCGAGATTGCCCTGCAAGCCTTCGAGAAGCGCCAATGGATTGCAGCCCAGGCCTCGTTCAGGGGGTTGCTCATGCGGTTTCCCGACGATGGCCCCGGCCAGTTCTTTCATGACCGGGCGCAAGCCTACGCCCTGGAGCAAGATGCCGACCGCGATGCGATCCTGAGTCTGTAAACTGATCCTTTTTAATCGTCAGCGCCTGGCTCGCCCTGCTTGTAGCCGGTGATGCGCACAACTTGATCTGCTTCGAAAAACACCGTGAGCTGCCGGTGTTCGAGTTGACCTTCGCCGGTCTTTAGCCAATACAGATAATCCCACCGGTTCGGATGAAACGGAGCCTGCGCCAGGGGAGAGCCCAGCAAGTAGCGGACTTGGCGGCTGGTCATCCCCGGTTTGACTTGCTCGACGGCCGCCGCGGGCAGTTTGTTGCCTTGCTGGATGTCGATGCGATGGGGTGTGAAGTAACTGCATCCAGCGCTCGCAAGGGTTGCCAAACAGATAAGACGAGTGAGAAGCTTTACCATATTCATTGGATATCTCAAAATTTTTTCGCGAAACTCATTGCGGGGAATGCTCCGGTAACCGAGTTCCTGCCATGTCAGCCATCCTATCTCGAGGCCGTTAGACCGTGGAGAGCCAAGATCTCAAAAAAGCTGGTTTGAAAGTGACGCTGCCGCGCATGAAGATTATTGAAATCCTGGAAACGGCGGAGAAGCGTCATTTAAGCGCCGAGGATATCTACCGTTATTTGCGCGATGCCGGCGAGGAGATCGGGCTGGCGACAGTGTATCGGGTGCTGACCCAGTTCGAAACAGCCGGTCTGGTGCGCCGCCATCATTTCGAGGGTGGTCAGGCGGTGTTCGAGCTGGAACGGGGGCAGCATCATGACCATATCGTTTGTGTTGAATGCGGCCATGTCGAGGAATTCTATGACGAAGTCATCGAAGAGCGGCAGCGGGCGATCGCCGAGCGCCTGGGGTTTGCCTTGGTAGAACATTCATTGATTCTGTACGGCAGGTGTCGACGGGAGGACTGTCCGTTTCGTAATCCCTGAAGGCTTGGGGTCAATTGATAGCGGCCCAACGGGTCGATGGGGCCGAGGTCAATCAACCCGGCTGCGTTTGAGCATGTCCTTGGCATGCGCCAGGGTTGCGTCGGTCAGCTCGACGCCGCCGAGCATGCGGGCAATCTCCTGGATACGTTGGCCGGACTCCAGCCACTGAATTTGCGTGGCGGTGCTGCCGGCGCCGGTATATTTGCTGACTTGCAGGTGATGGTCGGCTTGCGCGGCAACCTGCGGCAAATGGGTGACGCACAGCACCTGGCGCTGGCGGCCGAGCAGGGCAAGCTGCTGGCCGACGATCTCAGCGATGCCGCCGCCGATGCCGCTGTCTACCTCGTCGAAAATCAGCGTCGGAATCGTGAGGGCGCTGACGGCGATCATCTGAATGGCCAGGCTGATCCGCGCCAGCTCGCCCCCCGAGGCCACCTTGGCCAGTGATTTCAGTGGCTGGCCGGGGTTGGCGCTGACCTGAAATTCGACCCGATCGTTGCCTTGCGGTGTGAGTGTGGCCTGGGCGTCATGCTGTACATCGACGGCGAATTGGCCGCCGGCCATGCCGAGTGCCTGCATGGCGCTGCTGACCCGCTCGCCGAGTTCAGTTGCGGCGCGTTGACGTTCGCCAGACAAGGCCGCTGCGGCGTCCCGGTAGCGGGCTTCAGCCGCTGCCAGCTGCGGCGCGAGCTCGGCTTGTGCGGCGCGGGCGGTTTGTAATTGCTCGAGTTCGGCGGCCAGACGCTCCCGCAAGGCGGGCAGTTCGGCGGGCTCGACACGATGTTTGCGGGCGAGGTCATAAATTCGGGTCAGGCGCTGCTCCAGCCATTGCAGGCGCTCGGGATCGACCATCAGGTGGTCGCTGTAACGCCGTAGGCTGGTCGTGGCCTCACTGATCTGAATACGGGCCTCGGTGAGCAATGCCAACGGTTCGCTCAGCTCGGCATCATGAGCGCTGGCGTCCTCGAGTTGCCCGATCACGCTGCTCAACTGGTTGTGGGTTGCGATCTCGTCCTGATCGTACAAAGCCTGTAAGGCGAATTGAGCGGTTGCGAGCAATTGCTCGGCATGACTTAAACGCGCCTGCTCGGCTTCCAGCTCGCTGAGCTCGTTGTCGCCCAGAGCCAAGTCATCCAGTTCGGCGACCTGAAACTGCAAGAGCTCGCAACGAGCATCTTGATCCTGCGCCGAGCCACTGCAACGCTGCAGCTTTTGTTTGAGCGTCTGCCACTGGCCATAGGCTGCTGCAACCTCGTTTAGCGCCGCGGGTGCATCCAGATAATTGTCCAGCAAATACCGTTGCGACTCGCGCTGGGTCAGGGAATGATGCGCATGTTGGCCGTGGATGTCGACTAGCATCCGGCCCAAATCGCGCAAGGCTTGCCGATTGCAGGGATTAGTGTTGATATAGGCCTTGGAGCGGCCATCGGCATTGATGATTCGGCGCAAATGACATTCGGCCTCGGCATCTCCTAGCTCGCGTTCTGCCAGCCACGCACGCACCTCGGGGAGATCGTCTAACGCGACCTCCAGATCGATTTGGGCCCGCCGGGCACCACTGCGCACCATATCACTATCGGCACGGTCGCCGAGGACCAGTCCAATGGCGTCGATCAGGATGGACTTGCCGGCCCCGGTTGCGCCGGTGAGCGTGGTCATGCCGGCCTGCAGATCCAAGGTCAATGCCTCGATGAGGGCGAAATCCCGGATATGAATGGCGGTTAGCACGGGGGCGTTCCTGTCAAGGCTGTTCGCTCCAGCGTAATTTGGCCCGCAGAATATGATAATAATCGTAGTCGTGCGGATGCAGCAGGCGCAGGTCCTCGGCATGGCGGCGAATGCGGATGCGCTCGCCTGGCTTGATGGTATGGCTGGTCTGGCCATCGCAGGAGACCGTTGCGGCACAGCGGTTATGGGGCCGCAGGACCACCTCGATACGGCAGTCGGCGCCGACGACGATGGGGCGATGGCTCAGGGTATGCGGGCAAATAGGCACCAGCACAATGGCTTGCAGGCGCGGATGCAGGATAGGACCGCCGCCGGAGAGGGCGTAGGCGGTGGAGCCGGTGGGGGTGGAGACGACCAAGCCGTCGGCGCGCTGGGTGTTGACGAAGCAATCATCGATATAGGTGTCGAATTCGATCATGCGGACTTCGTTACGAACTCGCAGCACGACATCATTGAAAGCGGTCAATTCGACCCGATCTTGGGCTTGCCGCAGAAGCTCGGTGCTGAGCATGGCGCGCTGCTCTTCGAGATACTGGCCGGCGAGGATGTCATCGATGCGCACTTGCGTCTCCGCAGGGGAGATATCCACCAGGAAGCCGAGCCGGCCGAGGTTGATGCCGACCAGCGGGACACCGGCCGGGGCCAGGCTTTGGGCGGCGGCCAGCAGGCTGCCATCGCCGCCGATGACGATGCCAAGGTCACAGGTTTGCGCCAGCGTGGCGGCCGAAGCCAGCTCGACGCCGCTGTCGGCAAGTCGGGCACAGCTTTGCTGATCGGCCAGAATGCGCAGATTGCGGGCCGCCAAGTGCTTGAGCAAGTTCGCCAAGGCAGGCGCCAGCCGGGCATCGCCCAGCTTGGCGAATAGCCCGATGGTATTAAATCGCCGGGTCGCTGGAATCATGTGGCGAGAAACTAACACGCCCGGGGGCGGGCGCCAAGCGGCCCTGGGCAAAGAGCCCGCTGGGCAATGGCGCGCGCTTGACAGCCAGGTAGGTGGTTGGGAGTATGCACTGCCCGCAAGCGTGGCTTTGGTATTGACTTACGGTAACGCACATGTCTGTTAACCCAAGTGCCGAAGGTTTGCTCGATGACCGCGCGCGGGAGCTGTTTCGGGTGCTGGTCGAGGAATATATTCGCGAGGGCAAACCCGTCGGCTCCCGGCGCCTGGCCCGTGTGGCGGGGATTAACCTGAGCGCGGCTACGGTACGCAATGTTATGGTGGACCTTGAGGATCTGGGGCTGGTGGGTTCGCCGCATACGTCTGCCGGCCGCATGCCGACGGCCCTCGGTTATCGCTTGTTTGTCGATAGCTTACTCCATGTGCAGCCGCTGCCGGCCGCCAAAGTGGCCCAGCTCGAGGCGCAATTCGATCCCGAGCTGGATAGCGACGGACTGGTTAGCACCGCCTCCAATTTGCTATCCGGTGTCACCCAGCTCGCCGGCATGGTAACCCTGCCCAAGCGCGAGCGGGTCGAGCTGCGCCAGATCGAATTCCTCAAGCTGTCCGGGCAACGGTTGCTGGTCATTCTGGTAACCAATGGCCGCGAGGTGCAAAATCGCATCCTCACTACCGAGCGGGAGTTCAGTGCCGACGAGCTGGAGCAGATCGCCAAGGTGCTCAACGCCCGCTTCGCTGGCAAGGAATTGCGCGAAACCCGGCAGGTTCTGGCCCAGGAATTGGAGACCATGCGTGAAGATCTCGACCGGCTCATGCGCTTGGCCATCGAGCTGGGCCAGGAGGCCTTTGCCCAGCCCGAACCTAAGGTGGACGGGCTGCTGGTAACCGCCGGCGAGACCAATCTAATGGACTATGATGAGCTGTCCGATCGCGACAAGCTCAAGCAGTTGTTGGATGCCCTCGCCAGCAAGCGCGATATTCTGCATATTCTGGACAATTGCATTGAGGCCCGCGGCATTCAGATCTTCATCGGCCAGGAGTCCGGTTACCGGGTCCTGGATGACTGCAGTGTGGTGACAGCCCCCTACGAAGTCAGCGGCGAGGTCGTCGGCGTGCTCGGTGTGGTCGGGCCGACCCGGATGGCCTATGACCGGGTTATTCCGGTGGTCGATGTCACGGCCAAGATCCTGGGTGCGGCCTTGAACTGGTCAGACTAATCCCCACATCCCCTCTTAACTTCTGTTAATCCACACATTCTTTGGGCCAGGTTACCGCGATTCCGGGGCAGCCTGGCTGTATCGGTTTTATCTGGACACTGACAGCACAGATGAATTGCCAATCAATGCTTCGTTGGGAGTAAGCATGACAAATCAAGTGAAAGACAGCAGGCAGACGGACAGTCAAGATACGGTCGAGATATCGCAGGCAGCCGCGGAAGCCCAGGCCCACGATACGCCTGGGGCCGATCAGGCCGCGCCGCCGGTAGAGGCGGCGGAACATGATGAGTTGGCAGCCGAGCAG
>CAYFSA010000013.1:0-31010 GCA_964345605.1 uncultured Ectothiorhodospiraceae bacterium | reverse complement strand
GCCAAAGCCGAGGCGCAGGCCAACTGGGATCGCGTGCTGCGGGTCCAGGCCGATGCCGAAAACGAACGCCGGCGCATGGAAAAAGAGCTCGACAAGGCGCGCAAATTTGCGCTGCAGGATTTTGCCATGGAACTGCTCGGCGTGCGTGACAGCCTCGAGCTCGGGGTGGCGGCCGCCCAGGATACCGACGATACGGCCAAGATTCGCGAAGGCACCGAACTCACCTTAAATATGCTGGTGCAGGCCATGGAAAAGCATGGCATCGAGGAAATCGATCCGGTCGGCGAGCGCTTCAATCCTGATTTGCATCAGGCGATGGGGATGCAGGAAAGCGAGACGGCTGCACCCAATACCGTGCTGCATGTGGTGCAGAAAGGCTATCGCCTGAATGAGCGGCTGTTGCGCCCAGCCATGGTGATGGTGGCCAAGGCGCCGACGGATAATAGTGCCAGCGCTTGACGTCAGCGGCTTGAAGAACACGACCCCTGGCACCATGTAATGGATTAACCGAATACGTCAACGATATTTCGCAATTTGCAAGACTTTGGGGAGATGTAATTATGGCAATGATAGGTATTGATCTGGGTACGACTAACTCGTGCGTGGCGGTCATGGAAGGTGACTCGGCGCGGGTGATCGAGAATTCGGAAGGCGATCGCACCACGCCGTCGGTCGTCGCGTATACCGACGATAACGAAATCCTGGTGGGCCAATCCGCTAAGCGGCAAGCAGTCACCAATCCTAAAAATACCCTCTACGGTATTAAGCGTCTGATTGGGCGTCGGTTCGAGGAAAATGTCGTCCAAAAGGACATCAAACTGGTGCCTTTCGGTATCATCAAGGCCGATAACGGTGACGCCTGGGTGGAAGTCGAAGGCAAGAAGATGGCGCCGCCGGAAATCTCGGCGCGCGTTTTGCAGAAGATGAAAAAGACCGCGGAAGACCATCTCAACGCCGAGGTCAAAGAGGCGGTCATTACCGTACCGGCCTATTTCAACGATTCGCAGCGCCAGGCAACTAAAGACGCCGGTCGCATCGCGGGTCTGGACGTCAAGCGCATCATCAACGAGCCGACCGCGGCGGCCTTGGCTTATGGCCTGGACAGAAAGGGCGACGACCGCAAGATCGCGGTGTATGACTTAGGCGGCGGCACCTTTGATATTTCCATCATCGAGATCGCTGATGTCGAAGGCGAAAAGCAGTTCGAGGTGCTGTCGACCAACGGCGACACCTTCCTGGGTGGCGAAGACTTCGACCTGCGGCTGATCGACTACCTGGCAGCCGAATTCAAGAAGTCGCAGGGTATCGATCTGCACAATGACCCGCTGGCGCTGCAGCGCCTGAAAGAGGCTGCGGAAAAGGCCAAGATCGAGCTGTCGTCCAGCCAGCAGACCGATGTCAATCTGCCCTATATCACGGCCGATCAGACCGGGCCGAAACACCTGAATCTCAAGGTAACCCGGGCCAAGCTGGAAAGTCTGGTGGATGACCTGGTCGAGCGCAGCATCGAGCCCTGCCGCACGGCGTTGAAGGATGCCGGCTTGTCGGCCTCGGAGGTCGATGAGGTCATCTTGGTCGGCGGGCAGACCCGCATGCCCAAGGTGCGCGAGGCGGTCAAGGAGTTCTTCGGGCGCGAGCCGCGCAAGGATGTCAATCCGGACGAGGCCGTGGCGGTCGGCGCGGCTATCCAGGGCGGCGTGCTTGGCGGCGAGGTCAAGGATGTGCTGCTGCTCGATGTGACGCCGCTGTCGCTGGGTATCGAAACCCTCGGCGGGGTAATGACCAAGCTGATCGAGAAGAATACGACGATTCCAACCAAGGCGAATCAGACCTTCTCGACCGCCGAGGATAATCAGACCGCGGTGACCGTGCATGTCCTCCAGGGTGAGCGCGACAAGGCCGCGGCCAACAAGTCGCTCGGCCGCTTCGACCTGACCGGCATTACCGCGGCGCCGCGCGGCGTGCCGCAGATCGAGGTGACCTTCGATATCGACGCCAACGGTATTCTGCACGTGCATGCCAAGGACAAGGCCACCGGCAAGGAGACCGGCATCGAAATCCGTGCCTCCAGCGGCCTGTCGGATTCTGAAATCGAGCGCATGGTCCAGGATGCCGAGCAGCATGCCGAGGAAGACAAGAAATTCCAGGAGCTGGTCAATATCCGCAACCAGGCCGAAGCCATGCTGCATTCCACGGAGAAATCGCTCAAAGATCTAGGCGATAAGGTCAGCGACGAGGACCGCCAGCAGATTGAATCGGCCTCTGAGGCCCTGCGTGAGGCCCTGAAGGGTGATGACAAGGACGACATCGAGGCCAAAACCCAGGCCTTGGCCGAGGCCTCCGGCAAGCTGGCCGAGCACGCTTATGCCCAAAGCGAAGGCGGTGGCGGTGAATCGGCAGCTGCCGGCAGCGAGCAGACAGCCCAGGGCGGCGATGACGTGGTCGATGCTGAATTCGAAGAGGTCGACCAGAACAAGAAGTCCTGAGATACTTACAGTGTAGCCAGCGCCCTCATGGGCAATGCCGCCGGCTCGGTGTGACAGGGAGTTGCTCTCTGTTGCCCGGGCCGACATTGTTTAACGAAAGGGATAGGAACGACGTTCGTCATGGCGAAGCGTGATTATTACGAAGTCTTGGAGGTGGCGCGCAATGCCAGCCAGGACGAGCTGAAAAAGGCCTATCGGCGCCTTGCGATGAAATATCATCCGGATCGCAACCCGGATGACGAAGATGCGGAAATACGTTTTAAGGAAATCAAGGAAGCCTACGAAGTCCTCAACGATCCGCAAAAACGCGCGGCCTATGACCAGTTCGGCCATGCTGGCGTGGAAGGGATGGGTGCCCAAGGCGGTGGCGGCCCCGGCCCGGGTGCCGGTTTCGGCGATGTCTTCGAGGATATTTTCGGCGATATTTTCGGCGCCCGTCGCGGCGGTGGCGGGCGCAACCGGGCCTTCCGCGGTGCCGACCTGCAATACAATCTCGAGCTGACTCTGGAAGAGGCGGTGTTCGGCACCGATTCCAAGATTCGCATTCCGACTGCCGAAATCTGTGAAAAATGCGACGGCAGCGGGGCGCGGCCGGGAACCTCGCCGCAAACCTGTCCGACCTGCCGGGGTGCCGGCCAGGTGCGGGTGCAGCAGGGCTTCTTCTCCATACAGCAGACCTGTCCGCGCTGTCACGGTGCCGGTCAGATCGTCTCCGATCCCTGTACGAGCTGCGGCGGTGAAGGCCGGGTGCAATCGCAGCGGACCCTGTCGGTCCAGGTTCCCGCCGGGGTGGATACCGGCGACCGGATTCGCCTGAGCGGCGAGGGCGAAGCCGGCATCAACGGCGGCCCGCCGGGCGATCTATACGTACAGGTGCGGGTCAAATCGCATAAGTTGTTCCGGCGCGAGGGCAATGATCTGCATTGCGAGGTGCCGGTCATGTTCCCGACCGCGGCCTTAGGCGGCGAGGTCGAGGTGCCGACCCTGGATGGCCGGCTGAATCTGAAGATTCCCGCCGAAACCCAGCCCGGCAAGCAATTCCGCATTCGTGGCAAGGGCGTGCGGCCAGTGCGCGGCGGCGCGACCGGCGATCTCATTTGCCGGGTCAATGTCGAAGTGCCGGTTAACCTGACCCGCCGGCAAAAGGAGCTGCTCGAGGAGCTCAAGCAGACCATGGATCAAAACGGTACTAAGCATAGTCCGGAAGCACATGGCTTTCTCGATGGCATGAGGAGTTTTTTCGAGGACCTGAAGTTCTGGCAGAAACGCGAAGACGAGGAGAGCCGCTGATGCGCGTGGCCGTGGCAGGTGCTGGCGGGCGCATGGGGCGTGCCCTGGTGCAGGCGGTGGCGGCCACCGATGGCCTGACCCTGGCGGCCGCCACCGAGCATGGCGAAAGTGCTTTTTTGGGCAATGACGCCGGCGAGCTGGCCGGCTGCGGCCGGCTGGAGGTCGCGATCACCGCGACGATTTCAGCGGCAGCTAACTGCGAGGTCCTGATCGACTTTACCCGGCCGGAGGCGACGGTCGCCAATGTCCGCGATTGTCTTGCCCAGGGCCGCCGCCTGGTCATTGGCACGACTGGCATGGATGCGGACCAGCGTGCCGAAATCGAGGCAGCTGCTGCCAGTATTCCCATCGTCTGGGCACCGAACATGAGCACGGGGGTCAATCTGTCGCTGCGCCTGATCGAGCTGGCCGCCAGGGCCCTTGGTGACGAGGTCGATGTCGAGATTATCGAGGCCCATCATCGCTATAAGCAGGACGCCCCGTCGGGTACCGCTCTGCGCATGGGCCAGGTGGTGGCCGACGCCCTGGGCCGCGATCTGAACGATTGTGCGGTGTACGGCCGCCAGGGCCGGGGTGAGCCGCGCGATCGGCAAGCCATCGGCTTCGAAACCATCCGCGCCGGCGACATTGTCGGCGAGCACACGGTAATGTTCGCCGACCTCGGCGAGCGGGTTGAAATCAGTCATCGCGCCACCAGCCGCATGACCTTCGCCCGCGGTGCTATGCGGGCCGTGCGCTGGCTCGCCAGCCAGCCGCCGGGGCTGTACGACATGCCGGATGTCTTGGGCTTGCGGGCTTGAACGGGTTTTGTTGCCGACCGGCCAAATAGACACGGGATGCTGCCTTCAAGTACACTTGTTCACTATTCGGTAAATCCCCGACTTCCTTACAGACGCGGCGTCATGCCTGGCAGGGCATGAGCGTTGAGTCGTGCGCATTTTGGAGTGTCCGTTGAAGCCTGCATTTCTTGCCCTAGCTGATGGGAGTGTCTTTCACGGCCAGGCGCTCGGCGCCGCTGGTCTAGCTGTCGGCGAACTTGTGTTCAATACGGCCATGTCCGGCTATCAGGAGATTCTGACCGATCCGTCCTATTGCAAGCAGATTGTTACCCTGACTTATCCGCATATCGGCAATGTCGGGACCAATGCTGAGGACGAGGAATCGGCGCGGGTGTGGGCGAGCGGCTTGGTGGTCAGGCACGTACCGCAGCGCTATGCCAACTGGCGGGCGACCCACAGCTTGAGCGAGTATCTGCAGGCGCGTGAGGTAGTGGCTATCGCGGGGCTCGACACTCGCCGTATCACGCGTTTGCTGCGCAGCCATGGAGCCCAAGCCGCCTGTCTGGCGGCCGGTGATGTCGAGCCGGCCGCTGCTATTGCTGCAGCACGGGATTTCCCTGGGCTCAAAGGCATGGATTTGGCGGGCGAGGTCACCACAAGTGCCGCTTACGAGTGGACCGAAGGCGCTTGGCGGCTCGCTCAGCAACCCCGGCGCCAGGCGGCGGGGCACTGGCATGTGGTTGCCATTGATTTTGGCGTCAAGCGCAACATTTTGCGCATGCTCGCCGAGCGCGATTGTCGGATAACCGTCGTGCCGGCGCGGACCCCGGCCAGCGATATCCTGGCAATGGGCCCTGACGGCGTATTTCTCGCCAACGGCCCGGGCGATCCGGCCCCGTGCGCTTACGCCATCGAGACCATCCAAGCTTTGGTCGAAGCGCGGCTGCCGTTGTTCGGCATCTGTCTGGGGCATCAATTGCTGTCACTGGCCCTGGGGGCGCAGACCAAAAAAATGAAGTTCGGTCATCACGGCGCTAATCATCCGGTGCAGGATTTGGCGACCGGCCGGGTCATGATCACCAGTCAGAATCATGGCTTTGCAGTCGATGAGGCAAGCTTGCCGGCCAATCTGGTGGCCACGCATCGCTCGCTGTTCGACGGCACCCTGCAAGGGGTGCGCTGCACCGATCGGCCGGCCTTCGCCTTCCAGGGCCATCCCGAGGCGAGTCCCGGTCCGCATGACGTGCAGCCCTTGTTCGACGCCTTCGTCCGTTTGATGCAAGAACAGCCCGCGAACCATTAAGCGAATAGGC
This sequence comes from uncultured Ectothiorhodospiraceae bacterium, assembly GCA_964345605.1. Lineage (GTDB taxonomy): Bacteria > Pseudomonadota > Gammaproteobacteria > CAYFSA01 > CAYFSA01 > CAYFSA01. The sequence goes on along the minus strand of CAYFSA010000013.1, from coordinate 25,142 downwards.
CAGCGATGCCGCCGCGCTTGGTTGCGGGCGGCGGTCCGCTGATCCGTAAACCATCCTGTTGCAGTCACGAGCTCACCATGCCAAAGCGCACTGACATTCAGAGTATTTTGATCATCGGCGCCGGCCCGATCGTCATCGGTCAGGCCTGCGAGTTCGATTATTCCGGCGCCCAGGCCTGCAAGGCCCTGCGGGAAGAGGGCTACCGGGTCGTGCTGGTGAACTCGAATCCCGCCACGATCATGACCGATCCGGAAATGGCCGATGCGGTCTATGTCGAGCCACTGGACTGGCAAACCGTGGCCAAGGTGATCGAACGCGAGCGTCCGGATGCGTTGCTGCCGACCATGGGCGGGCAAACCGGTCTGAACTGTGCCCTGGCCCTGGCCCGCGAAGGCGAGCTGGAACGTTACAACGTCGAGCTGATCGGCGCGAGTCTGGCGGCCATCGAAATGGCCGAGGACCGTGATGCCTTTCGCCGCGCCATGCGCGAAATCGGGTTGGGCATGCCGCATTCGGAAATTGCGCATTCCCTGGAGGAGGCGTTGGCCTTGCAGCCCGATATGGGTTATCCGCTCATTATCCGGCCGTCCTATACGCTTGGCGGCAGCGGCGGCGGCATTGCTTATAACCGCGACGAGCTGGAGGAGATCGTCACCCGCGGCCTGGATTTGTCCCCTATCAACGAGATCCTCATGGAAGAATCCGTGCTGGGCTGGAAGGAATACGAAATGGAGGTCGTGCGCGATCATGTCGATAACTGCATCATCGTCTGCTCCATCGAGAACCTCGATCCCATGGGGGTGCATACCGGCGACTCGGTGACCGTGGCGCCGGCACAAACCCTCACCGACAAAGAATATCAATGCATGCGCGACGATTCGATCGCCGTGCTGCGCAAGATCGGGGTGGATACCGGTGGTTCGAATGTGCAGTTCGCCATCGAGCCCAGTACCGGTCGGTCGGTGATCATTGAAATGAATCCCCGCGTCTCGCGGTCGTCGGCCCTGGCGTCCAAGGCTACCGGCTTTCCCATCGCTAAGGTGGCCGCCAAGCTGGCGGTGGGTTATCGGCTCGACGAGCTAGCCAACGAGATTACCGGCGGCGCGACCCCGGCTTCCTTCGAGCCGGCCATCGATTATGTGGTGACCAAGGTACCGCGCTTCACGTTCGAGAAATTCCCGCAGGCCCAGCCGCGGCTGAATACTCAGATGAAGTCGGTGGGCGAGGTGATGGCCATCGGCAGCACCTTCCAGGAATCGCTGCAAAAGGCCCTGCGCAGCCTGGAAACCGGGGATGCCGGCTTGAGCGAATGGGTCGATCCGACGGATCCGGATGCCCCGGATTTTCTGCGGCGGCAACTCGTCGAGGTCGGCCCGCGCCGCCTCTGGGCGGTGGCCGATGCCTTCCGGGTGGGCTTTTCGCTGGCAGACGTCAACCGGCTGACGCGTATCGATGATTGGTTCCTAGCGCAGATCGAGGAGCTGGTGGCGGCCGAACAGGCCCTGTCCGGCCGCCGCTTGAGTGAGCTGGATCGGGCGACCCTGCGCCATTACAAGCAGTTGGGTTTTGCCGATGCCCGCCTGGCCAAGCTGCTCGGCTGCACCGAGCGGGCGGTTACTGCGCATCGCCATGGCCTGGGGCTGCGGCCGGTATACAAGCGCGTGGATACCTGTGCGGCGGAGTTCGATACCACCACGGCGTATTTGTATTCCACTTATCAAGACGAATGCGAGGCCGCGCCTAGCGAGCGGCGCAAGGTGATGGTGCTCGGCGGTGGGCCGAACCGCATCGGTCAGGGCATCGAGTTCGATTATTGCTGTGTGCATGCGGCCCTGGCCCTGCGCGAGGACGGCTATGAAACCATTATGGTTAACTGCAATCCCGAGACCGTCTCCACCGACTATGACACCTCGGATCGCCTGTATTTCGAGCCGTTGACCTTGGAAGATGTCGGCGAAATCGTCGCCCTGGAAAATCCCATCGGGGTGATCGTGCAATACGGCGGCCAGACACCGCTCAAGCTTGCCCGTGAGCTGGAAATGGCCAACGCCCCGATCGTCGGCACTGCGCCCGATGCCATCGATCTGGCCGAAGATCGCGAGCACTTCCAGCAATTGATTCAGCGTCTGGGGCTGGCCCAACCACCCAATCGGACCGCTCGCGATCCCGAGCAGGCTGTGCGCCTGGCCCAGGAGATCGGTTTTCCGGTGGTGGTGCGGCCGTCCTATGTGCTCGGCGGGCGGGCGATGGAGATCGTCTATAACGAGCAGGATCTGCGCCGCTATATGGGCGATGCGGTGAAGGTGTCCAACGATGCCCCGGTGCTGCTGGATCATTTTCTCAACAATGCCGTCGAAGTCGACGTAGACGCGATTTGCGATGGCCAGGACGTGTTCATTGGCGGCATCATGCAGCATATCGAGCAGGCCGGCGTGCATTCGGGGGACTCGGCCTGCTCGCTGCCGCCCTATTCGCTCAGCGAGACAGTGCAGACCAAGGTCATTCAGCAGGTGCGGGATATGGCCCTGGCATTGAATGTGGTCGGCCTGATGAATACCCAGTTCGCCATCCAGGACGAACAAGTCTTTATTCTGGAGGTCAATCCGCGCGCCTCGCGCACGGTGCCGTTCGTTTCCAAGACCGTCGGCGTGCCGCTGGCGAAGATCGCTGCCCGCTGTATGCTGGGTCAAACCTTGGCCGGGCAGGGGCTGCGCGGCACGGTGCAGCCGCAGCATTATGCCGTCAAAGAGGCGGTGTTCCCGTTTATCAAATTCGCCGGGGTCGACCCCATTCTCGGTCCGGAAATGAAATCCACCGGCGAGGTGATGGGGGTCGGTCGTGATTTCGCCGAGGCCTTTGCCAAATCGCAGGCCGCCGCCGGGGTCGAGCTGCCGCGCTCGGGGCGGGCGCTGATCAGTGTCCGCGAGGCCGACAAGGCGGCTATGGTCGAGATCGCCCGGGGCCTGGCAGAGTTGGGCTTTGCCTTGGTGGCCACCGATGGCACGGCGCGGGTGCTCAATGCCGCGGGGGTAAGCTGCGACCGGGTGAACAAGGTCACCCAGGGACGGCCGCATGTGGTCGACATGATCAAAAGCCAGCAGATTGATTTGATCATCAATACCACCGAGGGCAAGGAGGCGATTGCCGATTCGTTTACCATTCGGCGCGAGGCCTTGCAGCGCAAAGTAACCTATACCACAACATTGAGTGGCGCCTGGGCGACTGTCGAGGCGCTGCGCCACCCCTGGCAAGACGTTTATCGATTGCAGGATCTGCATCAGGAGTTGTATGTATGAACAAGGTTCCCTTAACGGTGCGCGGCGCCGAAAAATTGAAAGCTGAGCTCAACCATTTGAAGCGCGAAGAACGCCCCCAGGTGATCAGTGATATTGAGGAGGCCCGCGCGCATGGTGATTTGAAGGAAAATGCCGAATATCATGCGGCCCGTGAGCGGCAAAGCTTCATCGAGGGGCGGATCAAGGAACTGGAAGTCAAGCTCAGCAATGCTCAAGTGATCGACGTTACCAAGGTCAACGCTGCCGGCAAAGTCGTGTTCGGTGCGACGGTCGATCTGGTTGATGAAAACAGCGGCGATGAGGTTACTTATCAGATCGTGGGTGATGATGAGGCGGACATCAAGCAGGGCATGATCTCGGTGAACTCACCTATCGCGCGGGCCTTGATCGGCAAGGAAGCGGGCGATGTGGCCGTTGTCGAGGCGCCGAGTGGCCAACGAACCTTCGAAGTGGCCGAGGTGCGCTACGAGTGAGAGGGCGCCAGTGCGATGACTAAATCGGCGAGCAGCCACCGGTGGCTGGACGAGCATCATGGCGACCCCTATGTGCAACAGGCGCAGCGCAGCGGCTACCGGTCGCGGGCAGTCTTCAAGCTGCAGGCCATCGACCAGCAAGATCAGCTGCTGCGGCCCGGCCTGACCGTCGTCGATCTGGGGGCGGCGCCAGGGGGGTGGAGTCAACTGGCGGCGGAGCGAGTCGGGTCCACGGGCCGAGTTATCGCCATTGATATCTTGACGATGCCACCACTTTCCGGGGTAACCTGCCTGCAGGGCGATTTTCGCGAGCAAGCGGTGCTTGAGCAATTGCTGAGCCTGGCAGGTGAGGGCGTGGATCGGGTGTTATCGGATATGGCACCGAACGTGACCGGACAAAAGTCGGTGGATCAACCGCGGGCCATGTATCTGGCCGAACTCGCTGCGGACTTTGCCCGCCAGGTACTGAAACCGGACGGCCAGCTTCTGGTCAAATTGTTCCATGGTCAGGGATTCGACGCTTATTTGCAGGAGCTGCGAGCGGTGTTTGGCACTGTGCGGATACGCAAGCCGCAGGCTTCCCGGGCTCGCAGTAGTGAAGTGTATGCCCTGGCCCGTGGGCCGCAAGGCGTATCCGCATCCTAGAGAGCAGAGGTAGCACGTTGAACGAATTAGCGAAAAATATCATCTTGTGGATCATCATCGCCGTTGTTTTGATGTCGGTGTTCAATAATTTCACGCCACAAGAAGTGCAACGTCAGTCCCTGTCCTACTCCGAGTTCCTGGCGGAAGTGCAGGCAGGACGCGTCGAATCGGTCAAGATCGATGGCCGTACCATTACGGGAGCCACTGACAATGGGTCCCAGTTCACCACTTACAGCCCGCCAAGTGATCCGGGGTTGATGAAGGATTTGCTCGATCATAATGTCGAAGTGGTGGCCAGTCCGCCCGAGAATCAATCCTGGCTGTTGACGGCCCTGATCAACTGGTTCCCGATGCTGCTGCTGATCGGCGTGTGGCTGTACTTCCTGCGGCAGATGCAGGGCGGGGGCGGTGGCCGCGGGGCGCTGTCGTTCGGCAAGAGCAAGGCCAAGATGATGGGCGAAGACCAAGTCAAGGTGAACTTCGGCGATGTCGCCGGCTGCGAAGAAGCCAAGGATGAAGTTTCCGAGTTGGTCGAATTCCTGCGCGATCCCGGCAAATTCCAGAAACTTGGCGGCAAGATTCCACGCGGCGTGCTGATGGTCGGCTCGCCCGGGACAGGCAAGACCCTGCTGGCCCGGGCGATTGCCGGCGAGGCCAGAGTCCCGTTTTTCAGTATCTCCGGTTCCGATTTCGTGGAGATGTTCGTCGGTGTCGGCGCTTCGCGGGTGCGCGATATGTTCGAGCAGGCCAAGAAGCAGGCGCCCTGCATTATCTTCATTGACGAGATTGATGCGGTCGGTCGTCAGCGCGGTGCCGGTCTCGGCGGCGGCCATGACGAGCGTGAGCAGACCCTCAATCAGCTGCTAGTGGAAATGGACGGCTTCGAGGGCAACGAGGGCATTATCGTGATCGCCGCCACCAACCGTCCCGATGTGCTGGATCCTGCCTTGCTGCGGCCCGGCCGCTTCGACCGGCAGGTGACCGTGCCCTTGCCTGATGTGCGCGGCCGTGAGCAGATTCTGACGGTCCATATGCGTAAGGTGCCTTTGGCCGAAGGCGTCGATCCCTCGGTGATCGCCCGCGGCACCCCCGGCTTCTCCGGGGCCGATTTGGCCAATCTGGTCAACGAGGCAGCCCTGTTCGCGGCACGGGCCAATCAGCGGGTAGTGCGTATGGTTGAGTTCGAACGCGCCAAGGACAAGATCATGATGGGTGCCGAACGTCGGTCTATGGTGATGAGTGAGCAGGAGAAAAAACTCACCGCCTATCACGAAGCCGGCCATGCTATTGTCGGCTTGAACGTGACCGAGCACGATCCGGTGTATAAAGTCAGTATTATGCCGCGCAACCGGGCCCTGGGTGTGACTATGTTTCTGCCTGAAGAGGATCGTTACAGCCACAGCAAGCAGCGGCTGGAAAGCCAGATCGCGAGTCTATTCGGGGGGCGAATTGCCGAAGAGTTGGTGTTTGGCCCGCAGGCGGTAACCACCGGGGCTTCCAACGATATCGAGCGGGCTACCGAGATCGCCCGCAATATGGTGACTAAATGGGGGCTGTCGGAAAAGCTCGGGCCGTTGGCGTACAGCACGGAAGACGGCGAGGTCTTCTTGGGGCATTCGGTGACTCAGCACAAAACGCTCTCGGACGAGACCGCCCATGATATCGATGAAGAGATTCGCCGGATTATCGATAGCAGCTATGAGCGGGCCCGGCAGATCATCAATGACAATATGGACAAGTTCACCGCTATGGCCGAGGCATTGATCAAGTACGAAACCATTGATTCGACCCAGATCAATGACATCATCGCCGGCAAGACGCCGCGGCCGCCGGAGGACTGGCATGATGATCAGTTCAGCAAGGGGTTGGGTTTGAATGTCTCGGTGCAGGACAACGCAAACGAGGATGTCGATGACGAGCAGCCGGGTACCGACCCCTTGGGCAGTCCCGCGCATTAACAGCTGGGCGGGTTAAAACCCGGCCTAAGGCAAACATGTAGGGTCGGTTTCAACCGACCCATTTTTTTTGCGACCAATGCCGATGAAAGCATGGCCTGATATCGATTGTGCCGGCCGCTGCCTGAGTTTGGCCGTGCCCCGGGTAATGGGCATCCTGAATGTCACCCCTGATTCCTTCAGCGACGGTGGGCGTTACCAGTCAGTAGAGGCAGCCGTCGACCATGGCCGGCAAATGGTGGCCGACGGGGCGGCGATCATCGACGTCGGCGGGGAATCGACCCGGCCGGGGGCGATTGCGGTCGCGGCGGAGCAAGAATGCGAGCGCGTCGTTCCGGTGATCGAGGCCCTGGCACGCGAGGTCGAGGTGCCGCTGTCGGTGGACACCAGCAAACCCGAGGTTATGCGCGCTGCAGTAACGGCCGGGGCGGGGCTGATTAATGATGTCCGGGCCCTCGCCCAGCCGGGGGCGCTGGCAACGGCGGCGGCTTTGCAAGTACCGGTTTGCCTGATGCACATGCAGGGTGAGCCGACTACTATGCAGGATGCGCCTGCATATGGCGATGTGGTGGCCGACGTGCTAGCTTATTTGACTGCGCGCTGTGCAGCCTGTGAGGCGGCGGGTATCGAGCGCCGGCTGTTGTTCGTAGATCCCGGCTTTGGTTTCGGCAAGACGCTTTTGCATAATTTACGCTTGCTCAAGCAGCTCGAGCGTTTGCAGGCATTAGGCCGCCCGTTGCTGATCGGTGTGTCACGCAAATCCATGCTTGGCCAAATTCTCGAGGCCCCGGTGGATGCCCGCCAGAGCGGCGGGGTGGCGGCAGCGGTGATCGCGGTGCTCAAGGGAGCGAGTCTGATTCGGACCCATGATGTGCAGGCAACGGTGGAGGCGTTGCGGGTCGTGATGGCAATAGAACAAGTCGACAATGAGACAATAAACGATGGCTAGACGTTATTTTGGCACCGACGGGGTGCGCGGTCGGGTGGGCGATTGGCCGATGACGCCGGATTTTGTCCTCAAGCTGGGTTGGGCGGCCGGCCGTATTCTTGCCGAGGGCAAGCGAGACACGGTGCTGATCGGCAAGGATACGCGGGTTTCCGGGTATATGTTCGAGTCGGCCCTGGAAGCAGGCCTGCTCGCCGCCGGGATGAATATTCGCTTGCTCGGCCCCATGCCGACGCCGGCGGTCGCCTATCTGACTCGTACCTTCCGCGCGTGTGCCGGCATCGTGATTACCGCCTCGCACAATCCTTATTACGATAATGGCATCAAGTTTTTCTCGACCGAGGGTACCAAACTCCCGGATGAGGTCGAGCTGGCTATTGAGGCGGAAATCGATAAGAATCTGGTTTCGGTCGATTCCAATCGGCTGGGCAAGGCCGAGCGGGTGCAGGATGCGGTCGGCCGTTACATCGAGTTTTGCAAGGCCTCGCTGCCCTCGCCGGTCAGTCTGCGGGGCCTGCGGGTGGCGGTGGATTGCGCCAATGGCGCGACCTATCAGGTCGCCCCGCAGGTTTTCCATGAACTCGGCGCCGAAGTGCTGCCAATCGCCGTGGCGCCCAACGGCTACAACATCAATGAGCGCTGTGGCGCGACCTCCTTGGATTCGCTGTGCGATACAGTGCGGCGCAGCGGGGCTCATTTAGGCCTGGCCTTTGACGGCGATGGTGATCGTCTGATGCTAGTGGATGAGCGTGGTGAAGTGGCCAATGGTGATGATGTCTTGTTCATTGTCGCCCGGGCGCGGCAGCGTGACGGTCGTCTGCGCGGCGGTATCGTCGGCACGCAAATGAGTAACCTGGGCCTCGAGCGTGCCGTGGCGGCCATGGATGTGCCGTTTCAGCGGGTCAAGGTGGGTGACCGCTATGTGCTGGAGGCACTGATCAGCCAGGATTGGGAGCTCGGTGGGGAAACGTCCGGGCACGTCATCTGCCGGGATCGAACCACCACCGGTGACGGCATCGTCTCAGCATTGCAGGTGGTGCATGAGATGGTTACTCAGCAGCGCAGTCTGCACGAGCTGCGCCAGGATCTGACGCATTATCCGCAAGTGCTGCTGAATGTGCCGATTGCTGAGCGGCTCGATCTGGATAGTCATGAAGGGGTGCAGGCCGCGCTCAGTGAGGCCGAGCAGACCCTTGGTGGTGACGGGCGCATCCTGCTGCGGCCATCAGGTACCGAGCCGTTGATTCGGGTGATGGTCGAGGGTTTGGATGACGAACTGGTCAAGCAAGTTGCCGAGCGCCTGCGGCATGTGGTCGCCCATGCAGCGGCCGTGCAGAAGTAAAGGTGATTGCGCATCTGGCGCAAGTTTCTATTTGCTTTAGCCTTCATGGCACTGTAATCTACGCCCCGTTTAGCATTTAATTAGATAGGATCTGACATATGCGTAAAGTTCTGGTGGCGGGAAACTGGAAAATGAACGGTACGCAAGCCTCGATCGCGGCGCTGCTTGACGAGATCGTGGCGGGTTTGGATGTCGATGCAAGCCGGGTTGACGTGGCGGTTTGTCCGCCGTTTGTGTTCATCCCCGAAGTGGCCGAGCGCTTGCAATCGTCCCGAATTGCCTGGGGTGGCCAGGATGTCTGCGAGCAGCCCGCGGGCGCGTTCACCGGGCAGGTCGCGGCGCCAATGCTGCGCGAATTCGGCTGCCGCTATGTCATTGTTGGCCATTCCGAGCGGCGCCAGCTCAACGCGGAAACCGATGACCTCGTTGCCAAGAAGTATCAGGCTGCGCAGCAAGCCAGCTTGGTGCCGATCGTTTGCATCGGTGAAACCCTGGCCGAGCGCGAAGCCGGGCAAACCGAGGAAGTGGTGTCCCGGCAGCTCATGGCGGTGCTGGATGCCGCTGGCACCGAGTCGCTGCGCCAGGCAGTGATCGCCTATGAACCGGTTTGGGCCATTGGTACCGGTCATACGGCTACGCCCGAGCAAGCCCAAGCTGTCCATCAGTTTCTGCGCCAAGCTATCAATGCGCGTTCGGCGCCTGTCGCCGAGGCGGTACAAATCCTCTACGGTGGCAGCATGAAGGCGGCCAATGCTGCCGAGCTGCTGGCCCAAGCCGATATTGACGGCGGCCTGATTGGTGGGGCATCGCTCAAAGCCGCTGAGTTTCTGGCGATCTGTGCGGCTGGCGGTACTGGAAGCTTCCGATGATTTATAGTTTGCTACTGGTCTTTCAGGTATTTGTCGCCATTGGCATGATTGTGTTGGTGCTCTTGCAGCAAGGCAAAGGCGCCGATGCCGGGGCGGCATTCGGTAGCGGTGCCTCGGCGACGGTATTTGGCTCGCAGGGTTCCGGTAACTTCCTGAGTCGTATGACCGGGATATTCGCGGTGCTGTTTTTTGTCAATAGCCTCACATTGGCCTATATCGTCGTGCATCGCCCGCAGCAGGATAGCGTGACTGACCGCGTGCCGGGTGCGGCCGTCGAGCAGAGCGGCTCGGCCGAATCGAGCGGCACTAAGCCTGATGTTCCCGCCACGCCTGCTGAAAGCGCTGGCCCGGCGGATGTGCCGGATGCGCCTGCAGACTCCGGCGGCTTCAAGCCCGACGATATCCCAGACTGAAGCCTTTTGTTTCGCCGAAGTGGTGGAATTGGTAGACACGCCGTCTTGAGGGGGCGGTGGCGTAAGCCGTGCCGGTTCGAGTCCGGCCTTCGGCACCATTTCTTAAATGCGTTTTCCAAGGCCATTGTGGTCAATACTGCCAGGGTTATTGATGCCGCTGGCATTGTTTTATTGAGGGCCCGCTCGTTGCGGGATCGGTAGATTAGCTGGGGCACAGCGGTATGCTGGAAAATTACTTACCCATATTGTTGTTCGTGCTGTTCGGTTTGCTGGTCGGCATTGTGCCGCTTGTGGCCGGCACGTTGATTGGGCCGCGCAAGCCCAGTACAGCCAAGGATGCGCCCTACGAATGCGGCTTCGAGGCCTTTGAAGACTCGCGGATGAAATTCGATGTGCGTTTCTACCTGGTGGCGATATTGTTTATCATTTTCGATCTGGAAATTGCCTTCCTTTTCCCCTGGGCAGTGGCGCTTGATTCCATTGGTTTGACCGGCCTCATTGCGATGGGATTATTTCTCATTATCCTCGTTGTCGGCTTCATTTACGAATGGCAGAAGGGGGCCTTGGAATGGGAATAGAAGGCGTTCTTGAGCGCGGCTGGGCAACGACCACCGCCGATCGGCTGATCAACTGGGCCAGAACGGGTTCCTTGTGGCCAGTTACATTTGGTCTGGCGTGCTGTGCTGTGGAGATGATGCACTCGGCTGCAGCCCGCTATGATATCGATCGTTTCGGGATGCTGTTCCGGCCGAGCCCCCGACAATCCGATGTCATGATCGTCGCCGGTACGCTGTGCAATAAAATGGCACCGGCCTTACGGCGGGTTTATGACCAAATGGCCGATCCCAAATGGGTTATTTCCATGGGCTCCTGTGCCAACGGCGGCGGTTATTACCATTATTCTTATTCGGTGGTGCGCGGATGCGATCGGATCGTGCCGGTCGATATCTATGTGCCCGGCTGTCCACCGACGGCGGAAGCCTTGGTTTACGGGATTTTGCAGTTGCAAAACAAGATCCGTCGTACCAATACGATCGCTCGCTAGCGATTCTTTCCAGGCTGTTGCGTGATATTTGTGGTCTATGACGACTGTGAAATGGCCAATGAGCTGGTATGTGCGTCGGGGTTGCCGTTGCCGCGGTTTTTTGATGCTGTGGCATCGATGATGGCGAGGCCGATCTTGTCGCTAATCAATAGGTTCTGGTACGTATGAAGAACACAGAAGCACTCGCGGCACGCGTTCAGCATAAACTGGGTGATGCCGTTGTCCGCTGTGAAGCGCATTTTGGTGAGGTGACAGCGGTAGTCGAGCCCGCCCAGTTGCTGGCTGCGTGTCAGACGCTGCGCGACGATGACGAGCTCGGTTTCGAGCAGTTAATCGACGTGGCCGGGGTCGATTATCTGGAGTACGGTGTCTCAGAATGGGCGACCGAAGCGACCAGCAATACTGGTTATAGTCGTGGGGTCGACAAGCGTAATTTCGCCCGATTTTCTTTTGCCGAGGCACCGTCGGAGCGAACCGCTGCTGCGGAGCAGCGCTTTGCCGTCGCCTATCAGCTCCTGTCCATTCGATACAATCGACGCTTGCGGCTGAAGGTGTTTTGCCCAGACGAGGATTTCCCGTGCCTGCCCTCGGTCATCAATATTTGGCAAAGCGCTAATTGGTTCGAACGCGAAGCCTTCGATTTGTACGGAATCGTATTCGAGGGCCATCCCGATCTGCGTCGTCTGCTGACCGATTACGGTTTCGTCGGTCATCCCTTCCGTAAAGACTTCCCGCTGATCGGTCATGTCGAGATGCGTTATGATCCGGAACAGGAACGGGTCATTTATCAGCCCGTGACGATCGAGCCGCGCGTGCTGGTGCCCAAGGTCCGGCGTGAGGATCATCGTTACCTGCAGACTGGGACGTAGGGGGCAGGCATGGCAGAGATTCGCAATTTCACCCTGAATTTCGGCCCCCAGCATCCGGCCGCGCATGGTGTGCTGCGGCTGGTCCTGGAAATGGATGGCGAGGTGATTCAGCGGGCCGATCCCCATATCGGGCTGCTGCATCGGGCGACCGAAAAGCTAGCCGAGAGTAAGCCGTTCAATCAAAGCATCGGCTATATGGATCGGCTGGACTATGTCTCCATGATGGCCAACGAGCACGGCTATGTGCTGGCCATTGAGAAGCTGCTCGGTATGACCCCGCCGATCCGGGCGCAATACATTCGCGTGATGTTCGATGAGATCACCCGTATTCTCAACCACTTGCTCTGGTTGGGCAGTCATGCCATTGATATCGGCGCGATGACCGTGTTTTTGTATGCTTTCCGCGAGCGTGAAGAACTGATGGACTGCTACGAGGCGGTCTCCGGGACACGCATGCACGCCACCTATTATCGGCCCGGCGGCGTCTACCGTGACCTGCCCGATAGCATGCCGCAGTATCAGGCCTCCAAATGGCGCAGCGAGCGTGACGCGCGGCACCGCAATGAGGCCCGCAGCGGTGGTTTGCTGGATTTTATCGCCGATTTCTGCGCTCGTTTCCCGAGCCGCGTCGACGAATACGAAACCCTGCTGACCGACAATCGCATCTGGAAGCAGCGCACGGTCGGCATCGGTGAGGTCTCGCCGGAGCGGGCCCTGCAGCTCGGCTTCACCGGACCGATGCTGCGCGGCTCAGGGATTGCCTGGGACTTGCGGGCCAAACAGCCCTATGAAGTCTACGACCGCATGGCCTTCGATGTACCTGTGGGCAGCAATGGTGACAGCTACGACCGCTATTTGGTGCGAATCGCCGAAATGCGGCAGTCGACCGAGATTATCAAACAATGTGTGGAATGGCTGCGGGCCAATCCGGGCCCGGTGATGGTGGACGACCCCAAAATCGCTCCGCCCCCGCGTGAGCAGATGAAGGCCGACATGGAAGCGCTGATCCATCATTTCAAATTGTTCACCGAAGGCTATGTGGTACCGGCAGGGGAAGTTTATGCCGCGGTCGAGCATCCTAAGGGCGAGTTTGGCGTCTTTTTGATTTCCGATGGCAGCAATAAGCCTTATCGGGTCAAGGTGCGGGCCCCGGGTTTCGCCCATTTGTCGGCGTTGGACGAGATGGTGCGCGGCCACATGCTGGCGGATGTGGTTGCCATTATCGGGACGCAGGATATTGTCTTTGGGGAGGTGGATCGGTAAATGGCGACAACAGCACAAGCCTATACGCTGTCGGCCCATGTCCGGGAAACAATCGATGACTGGCTGGGGCGCTATCCCGCCGATCAGCGTCGCTCGGCCGTGCTCGGCGCCCTGCGAGCGGTGATGCACGAGGATGGCTATTTGACCACCGCGGCCATGGATGCCGTGGCGGCCTATCTGGGGCTCGCGCCGATCGCCGTGTACGAGGTCGGCAGCTTTTACTCGATGTTCGAACTCAAACCGGTTGGTCGGCATACGATTTCGGTCTGCACCAATATCTCCTGCATGCTGCGCGGCGGCGACGAGATCGTCCGCCATCTCGAGCAGAAACTCGGTATCAAAGTTGGCGAGAGCACCCCGGACGGACGCTTTTATCTCAAGCAGGAAGAAGAATGCATCGCCGCTTGTGCTCAGGCGCCGGCCATGCAGGTCGATCATGTGTATTACGAGTATCTTACCCCGGCAAAAGTCGATGAGATACTCGCTGGCTTGGAGTGACGGCCATGGCGAACCAGATTTGTTTTACCTTTAAAGAGCAGGCGGATACGCAATCCTGGACCTTGGCGAGCTATCGCAAGGGAGGCGGCTATGAGGCCTGGGAGACAATCCTTAAAGACAAGCCCAGCCGCGAAGAGATTGTCGAGGAAGTCAAGAAATCGAAGTTGCGTGGCCGTGGCGGTGCCGGCTTCCCGGCCGGGCTGAAATGGAGTTTCATGCCCAAAAACGAAGGCGGTCAGAGTTATCTTGTCTGTAATTCTGACGAGTCCGAGCCCGGGACCTGTAAGGATCGCGATATCCTGCGCTATAACCCGCATGCCTTGCTCGAGGGCATGGCCATCGGCTGTTATGCGGTCGGTGCCACCGTGGGCTATAACTATCTGCGCGGCGAGTTCATGGACGAAGTCTTTCGCCGCTGCGAAGGGGCTTTGGCCGAGGCTTACGAGGCCGGCCTGCTGGGCAAGAATATCCAGGGCTCGGGGATTGATGTCGATTTATATAATTCTCTGGGTGCCGGGGCCTACATCTGCGGCGAGGAAACGGCGCTGCTGGAATCGCTGGAGGGCAAGAAGGGGCAGCCGCGTTTCAAGCCGCCATTTCCCGCTAATTATGGCCTGTACGGCCGGCCCACGACCATCAACAATACCGAGACCCTGGCCTCGGTCCCGGCGATTATCCGTAACGGCGGTGAGTGGTTCGCGAAGCTGGGCACCGAAGGTTCTGGGGGTGAAAAGGTCTTTTCCGTCTCCGGCCATGTCAGCAATCCCGGCAATTTTGAAATTCCCATGGGCACGCCATTTGCCGAGCTGCTGGATCTGGCCGGCGGGGTCTGGCAGGGCCGGCAGCTCAAGGCCGTCATCCCCGGCGGCTCGTCGGTGCCGGTCGTGCCCGGTGAGGTGATGCTCAAAACCAACATGGATTACGACTCCATCACTGAAGCCGGCTCCATGCTCGGCTCGGGGGCGGTTATCGTAATGGATGACCGTACCGATATGGTTAAGGTTCTGCATCGCATCGCCCGCTTTTACATGTCCGAGTCTTGCGGGCAATGCACGCCCTGCCGCGAAGGGACCGGCTGGCTGTATCGCATGCTGTCGCGCATTCTGGCGGGGCAGGGCCAGCCCGAGGATATGGACAAGCTCGACGATGTTGCCCGCAAGATAGCCGGGCGTACGATCTGTGCCTTAGGTGATGCCGCCGCCATGCCGGTGCGCAGCTTCGTCAAGCATTTCCGTGACGAATTCGAGTATTACATCCGCTATGGCCGTAGCCGCGTCGCTACCGATGGCCCGGCACAAGCCGCTTGAGGCAGAGGAAGGACGGCAAGATGAGCGAGGATTTGGTAACCCTTGAAGTCGATGGGCGCACGATCCAGGCGCCGAGCGGTCAGATGCTGATCGAGGCTGCGGATCAAGCGGGCATTTACATCCCCCGTTTTTGTTATCACAAGAAGCTATCGGTGGTGGCCAATTGCCGTATGTGCCTGGTGGAGGTCGAGCGTGCCAAGGGCCCGGTACCGGCCTGCGCGACCCCGGTGCGCGAAGGCATGCGGGTGTTCACCAAGAGCGAGCTGGCCCTGGATGCCCAGCGCGGTACCATGGAATTCCTGCTGATCAATCATCCCCTGGATTGCCCCGTTTGTGATCAGGGGGGGGAGTGTGAGCTGCAGGACATCGCCCTGGGGTTTGGCGAAGGCGTCTCCCGCTATACCGAGGCCAAGCGAGTGGTCAAGGACAAGGACATCGGCCCGCTGGTCTCCACGGACATGACCCGCTGCATCCATTGTACCCGTTGCGTGCGCTTCGGCGAGGAGATCGCCGGATTGCCCGAACTCGGGGCAACCGGCCGGGGCGAAGAGATTGAAATCGGCACTTATGTCGAGAAATCGCTGGAATCCGAACTGGCGGGCAATGTGATCGACCTGTGTCCGGTGGGGGCGCTGAACGCCAAGCCATCCCGCTTTGCTGGCCGTTCCTGGGAAATGCTGCAACATCGCAGCGTGGCCCCGCATGATGCCTTCGGCAGCAATATCTACCTGCATACCTTGCGCTCGACCCCGGTGCGGGTGGTGCCGGCGGTCAATGAAGCGGTCAATGAAACCTGGCTGAGCGACCGGGATCGCTTCAGTTATCAGGGCATCACCGCCGAGGATCGCCTGGCCTTGCCTATGATCAAGCAGTCCGGGCAATGGCAGCAGGTGGACTGGGAAACCGCCCTGAACCGGGCTGCGAGCGCCCTGACCTCGGTTGATCCCGAGCGTCTCGGTGCTTGGCTGTCGCCCCAGGCGACCCTGGAAGAGCTGTATCTGAGTCAGCAGTTATTGCGGACACTTGGCTGTGAGAATATCGATCACCGCCTGCGCCAGACGGACTTCAGCGACCAGGCGAGCGCGCCGCTATTCCCCTGGCTCGGGATGGGGATCAATGCGATCGAACAATGCGGGGCGATCCTGCTGGTCGGTGCCGCGCCGCGGCAGGAAGAGCCCTTGTTCGCGCATCGCCTGCGCAAGGCGGCCTTGGCCGGGGCCAACATGGCGGCGATCAATCCCCGTGATGTTGAATTGCGCTTCCCCCTGCATGAGCAGATCATTGCCTCGCCGCTGGGCATGCTTAGGGCGCTGGCCGGGGTACTCAAAGCGGCCCTGCAGCAAGCCGGGCAAACGACGCCTGCCGAACTTGCCGAGTTGCTGGCGCAAGCCGAAGTCACGGCCGCGACCGAAACCATCGCCAATATGCTCGGCAATACCGAGCAGGCGGCGGTGTTCCTCGGCCAGATCAGCGAGAATCATCCCTATTTCAGTCAATTCCGGGCCCTGGCTGCGGCCCTGAGCGACGTGACCGGGGCCCATCTCGGTTATACCGGCGGTGCGGCCAACGCAGCCGGGGCCTGGCTGGCCGGGGCCTTACCCCATCGGCAGGCCGGCGGGCAGGCAGTGGCTAAACCAGGCCTGCATGCTGGAGCGATGCGGCAGGAACCACTAGACACCTACTTCCTTTTGAATGTCGAGCCTGCCGACTGCGCCGATCCAGCCGCCGCCCGGCAGGCCCTGGAACAGGCCCGGCAGGTCGTGCTGCTGACACCCTATGCAGCGGATGCGACTTGGCGCTATGCCGACGTGGTTCTGCCGATCGGTACCTTCGCCGAGACGGCCGGCACCTTCGTCAACGGCGAGGGTCGCTGGCAAAGTTTCGACGGCGCGCTGCGTCCCCACGGCGAAGCCCGCCCTGGCTGGAAAGTGCTGCGGGTATTGGCCAATATTATCGGCCTGACGGGCTTCGATATGGCGACTGCCCCCGAGGTGCGTGATGCCCTCAAGGCCGTGATCAGCACCGAGACCGAATTGAGCAATCGCCTGCCAATAACCTCAGCCATTGGCTGGCCGGACCAGGCCCAGGCCGACCGTTATGTCGGCAATCCGCCGATGTATCAGGTCGATCCCCTGGTGCGCCGTAGCCCGGCGCTGCAGCAGACGCCGCAGGGGCAGGCCGCCGCTTGCCTGCGGCTGCCCCCCGGGGAGGCCGAAGCCCTGGGTGTGGCTGACGGCGACCCGGTCGAAGTTCGCCAGCAGGAGCGCTTGGCCCGGGCCACGGTGATGGTTGACGCCGGCTTGGCGGCCGGCTGCATCTGGCTGCCCATGGGGCTTGGTGGCGAAATTGCCGTTTATGCGGCAGACGAGGCCGCGATTACGATTGTGCCAGCGCGCGAGGAACAGCATGTTTGAGATGGTGCAGACAACCGTTTGGGTAAGCCTCCAGATTGTCCTGGTGCTGGTGCCGCTGATGCTGGCGGTCGCCTACGTCACTTATGCCGAGCGTCGGGTGATCGGTGCCATGCAGGTGCGGCGCGGCCCCAACCGGGTCGGTTTTCGGGGACTGCTGCAGCCCATCGCCGATGCCCTGAAGCTGCTCACGAAAGAGGTCGTGCTGCCCACCCATGCCAGCCGCACCCTGTACTTCGCTGCGCCGGTCATGGCTATCGCCCCGGCACTGGCAGCCTGGGCGGTGATCCCATTTGCCGAGAATCTGGTGCTGGCCGATATCAATGCCGGCCTGTTGTATGTGCTGGCGATGACCTCCCTGGGCGTGTACGGGATCATCATAGCCGGCTGGGCCTCCAATTCCAAATACGCCCTGCTCGGGGCGATGCGCTCGGCAGCCCAGATCGTGGCTTACGAGATCGCCATGGGTTTCGCCCTGGTCGGGGTGCTGATGCCGGTGGGCAGCCTTAACCTCGGCGAGATCGTGCAGGCCCAGTCGGGCGGTTTGTTCCATTGGTTCTGGCTGCCGCTGCTGCCGTTATTCGTGGTGTATTTTGTCTCCGGTGTGGCAGAAACCAACCGCGCCCCCTTCGATGTGGCAGAAGGCGAATCGGAAATCGTCGCCGGCTTCCATGTCGAGTACTCTGGCATGGGCTTCGCGGTCTTTTTCCTCGCCGAATATGCCAATATCATCCTGATCTCCGCGCTGACGGCTGTACTGTTCTGCGGCGGCTGGCTGTCACCGTTCGGGGGCCTGGCCACCGATCTGCAGGTGCCGGTATTGACGCCGCTGCTGGCGGATGGCCTGCACTGGTTCCTGCTCAAAACGGCCTTTTTCATTTTCGTGTTCTTATGGCTGCGCGCGACTTATCCGCGCTATCGCTATGACCAGATCATGCGTTTGGGCTGGAAGGTGCTGATTCCGATCACCCTCATCTGGCTGTTCGTGGAAGGCGTGGCCGTGGCCCTGGGTATCGGTCCGTGGTTTGGCTAACGTGCAGGCCGCCGGCCAAGGCGGGGGAGGTAAGATCGTGAAGACCGCATCAGTGACGCAGTTTTTGCGCGGGCTGTTTCTGTGGGAACTGCTGCTCGGCCTGAAGCTGACCGGGCGCTACCTGTTCGCCCGTAAATATACCATTCACTATCCTGAGGAAAAGATCCCGATGTCGCCGCGCTTTCGCGGCCTGCATGCCCTGCGGCGCTATCTCAACGGCGAGGAGCGGTGTATCGCCTGCAAGCTCTGCGAGGCGGTGTGTCCGGCGCTGGCGATCACCATCGAATCCGAGGAGCGCGCCGATGGCACACGCCGCACCACGCGCTATGACATTGATCTGTTCAAATGTATTTATTGCGGCTTTTGCGAGGAATCCTGTCCAGTGGATTCCATCGTGGAAACCCGAATCCATGAATATCATTTCGAGGCGCGGGGCGAGCAGATTATGACCAAGGAAAAACTTTTGGCGATTGGCGATCGCTACGAAGAACAGATCGCAGCCGACCGGGCCGCAGAAGCGCCCTATCGCTAACCGACGGAGCTGATTCATGGGCTTTGAGCAGTTCATTTTTTATCTTTTCGCCGGGCTCACCCTGGCCGCGGCCATCGGCGTAATTGCCGCGCGCAATCCGGTGCACTCGGTATTATGGCTGGTGCTGACCTTTTTCGGCAGTGCCGCGTTATGGATTCTGATTGAGGCGGAGTTCCTTGGGATCACCCTGGTACTGGTGTATGTCGGTGCGGTTATGGTGTTGTTTTTGTTTGTGGTCATGATGCTCGATATCAACCTGGCCGAGCTGCGCGCTGGATTTGCGCGGATTCTACCGGTGGGGATACTGGTCGCCCTGGTGGTGGTTGCCGAGCTTGCCTTGGTGCTGGGGGGGTCGGAATTCGCTACGACGCTGCCTGAGCGGGCTGGCGATGATTACAGTAATACCCAGGCGATCGGCCATTCATTGTATACCGACTATCTTTATCCCTTTGAGCTGGCCGCCATTATTCTGCTGCTGGCGATTATCGCCGCGATCGTGCTGACTATGCGCCGGCGGCCTCAGACCAAAGCCCAGCGGCCGGCCGAGCAGATCGCGGTTGATCCGCGGCAGCGCGTCAAACTGGTGTCGCTGCGCGGCGATGAAGAATAAACTGGCAGCGGACAGCCGATTCAATAAGCATTCAATTCGTGGGGGCAGGCGATTTTGATTGAGTTAGCGGATTATTTGATATTCGCGGCGGCGCTGTTTGCCATCGGCGTGGCCGGTATTTTTCTAAACCGGAAAAATATCATTGTCTTGTTAATGTGTGTCGAGCTGATTCTGCTGGCGGTGAACACCAATTTCATCGCTTTCTCGCAGTTCAACGGCGATCTGGCCGGCCAGGTATTCGTCTTTTTCATCCTAACCGTGGCGGCCGCGGAGGCAGCGATCGGCCTGGCGATCCTGGTGGTGCTATTCCGCAATCGCGGCACGATCAACGTGGTCGATGTCGACCAGCTGAAGGGGTAGGTGATGGAGACGCTCTATTTACTCATTCCTTTGGCGCCCCTGCTCGGTGCGGCGATCGCCGGTCTGTTCGGCCGCACCATCGGGCGCGTGGGTGCCCATACCGTCACTATCGGTGGGGTGGCGATCGCTTTCGGCCTGTCTCTGCTGGTATTCCTGCGCCTGGTGCTGGGCGAGGCCGAGCCCTTTAACGGCACGGTCTATACCTGGGGGGTGTCCGAGGGGGTGCGTTTTGAGATCGGCTTTCTGATCGACAGGCTCTCGGCCCTGATGATGGTGGTGGTGACTTTCGTGTCCCTGTGCGTGCATGTCTACACCATCGGCTATATGCACGAGGACAGCGGCTATAAGCGCTTTTTCAGCTATATCGCCCTGTTCACCTTCGCCATGCTCATGCTGGTGATGTCGAACAACTTCCTGCAGCTGTTCTTCGGCTGGGAAGCCGTGGGCCTGGCCTCGTATCTGCTAATCGGTTTCTGGTACACGCGCGAGTCGGCGATTGCCGCCAATCTGAAGGCCTTTATCGTCAATCGGGTGGGGGATTTCGGCTTTATCCTCGGCATTGCCACGCTGTTCATGTACAGCGGCACGCTGGATTATACCGCGACCTTTGCCCAGGCCGAATCCCTCAACCAGGCCCGGATAAGCATTCTGCCCGGCATGGAATGGTCGGTCGTGACCGTAGCCTGCGTGCTGCTGTTCATCGGCGCCATGGGCAAATCGGCGCAGGTGCCCTTGCACGTCTGGCTGCCCGATTCCATGGAAGGCCCGACCCCCATCTCGGCCCTAATCCATGCCGCCACTATGGTGACCGCCGGGGTCTTCATGGTCGCGCGCATGTCGCCCCTGTACGAGTTCAGCGAAGTGGCGCTGACCCTGGTGATGTGGATCGGCGCGCTGACGGCTTTCTTCATGGGCCTGGTGGGCCTGGCCCAGACCGATATCAAGCGGGTGGTGGCCTATTCGACCCTGTCGCAGCTGGGCTATATGACCGTGGCGCTAGGGGCTTCGGCCTATGCCGCCGGGATCTTCCACCTGATGACCCATGCCTTTTTCAAGGCCCTGCTGTTCCTGGGAGCCGGCTCGGTTATTATCGCCATGCACCATGAGCAGGATATGCGCAAAATGGGCGGGCTGTGGCGCTATATGCCGATCACTTATGTGACCACGCTGGTCGGCAGCCTCGCCCTGATCGGTTTTCCGGGCTTTGCCGGCTTTTTCTCCAAGGATGCCATCATCGAGGCAGTGGGCCACTCGCATCTGCCCGGGGCAGGGCTTGTCTATTGGATGGTGCTGCTCGGGGTGTTCATCACCGCGCTGTATACTTTCCGCATGTTTTTTCTGGTGTTCCATGGCAAACCACGTATGGATGCCCATACCCGGTCACATCTGCACGAAACCCCCTGGGTGGTGACCGGGCCGTTGATTGCCCTGGCGATTCCGTCGGTGCTGGCCGGTTTCTATATTGGCCCGGTGGTGTTCGGTGATTACTTCCATGGCAGCATTACCGTGGCGGCCGAGCACGATGTCCTGCATGAGCTCGCCCATCATTTCCATGGGGCCTTTGCCTTCATCCTCCACGGCCTAGTGGCTCCGCCCTTCTGGCTGGCCCTGGCCGGGGTGGTCACTGCCTGGGCGGCGTATCTCTGGCGGCCCGATATTGCCGCGGCAGTCAAGGGCCGCACACTCTGGCTGCATCGTCTGCTGGAAAACAAATACGGCTTCGATGACTTCAACGACAAAGTCTTTGCCAAGGGGGGCGTGGGGCTCGGCAATCGGCTGTGGCGCTTTGGCGATGTGCGGGTGATCGATGACCTGGTGGTCAATGGCACGGCTCGGTCGGTGGGCTGGCTCGCTGCGCGGCTGCGGCATATTCAGACGGGCTACATGTACCACTATGCCTTTGTGATGATTCTGGGCTTGGTGGTCCTGCTGAGCGGCTACGTCCTGATTTAGCGGCTCTGGAACCAATTATCATTCTAATGCGTTTGAGAATTACAACATGCTGACTGATTGGCCTGTATTGAGCCTCGTTATTTGGCTCCCGATCATTGGCGGGGTCACTGTTCTCGGGGTAGGAGACAAGGCGGCCGACGCGGCGCGGCGGCTGGCCTTGGGATTCAGCGTGGCGACCTTCGCCCTGAGCGTGCCGCTGTTCGCGCAGTTCGAGCGCGAAACCGCAACGATGCAGTTCACCGAGCTGTATCCTTGGATCGATTTATTCAATATCCATTACCACTTAGGGGTGGACGGCATCTCCATGCCGCTGATCCTGCTCACCACCTTCATCACCGTGTTGGTCGTGATCGCGGCCTGGGAAGTGATTCAACGACGCGTGGCTCAGTATCTGGCGGCCTTTTTGATCATGGAAGGCCTGATGGTGGGCGTGTTCGCGGCCCTCGATGCGGTGCTGTTCTACATCTTCTTCGAGGGTATGCTGATTCCGATGTTCCTGATCATCGGCGTCTGGGGCGGCCCGCGACGCGTCTATGCAACGCTGAAGTTCTTCCTGTACACCTTTTTCGGCTCCGTGTTCATGTTGATCTCGCTCATTTATCTGTACACTCAGTCGGGTGGCAGCTTCGAGATCCTTGATTATCACCAGCTGCCTCTGGGCATGACGGCGCAGATCCTGATCTTCCTGTCGTTCCTGCTCGCCTTTGCCGTGAAGGTGCCGATGTGGCCGGTGCATACCTGGCTGCCCGATGCGCACGTTGAGGCGCCGACCGGGGGTTCGGTCATCCTGGCGGCGATCATGCTGAAAGTCGGCGGCTATGGTTTCGTGCGTTTCAGTTTGCCGATTACGCCGGATGCCAGTGCGGCTCTGGCCTGGCTGATGATCGCCCTGTCCTTGATCGCGGTGGTGTATGTCGGCCTGGTGGCGCTGGTGCAGGCGGACATGAAAAAGCTGATCGCCTATTCCTCGATTGCCCATATGGGGTTTGTCACCCTCGGCTTTTTCATCATGTATCCCATCGCCGAACGGACCGGCTCGCTAACCGGCGCGGCCATGGGCATCGAGGGCGGCATGGTGCAGATGGTTTCCCATGGGTTCGTCTCCGGGGCTATGTTCCTATGTGTCGGCGTCCTCTATGACCGCCTGCATAGCCGGCAGATTGCTGACTACGGTGGTGTTGCCAATACCATGCCGGTATTCGCCGGTTTATGGCTGCTGTTTGCCATGGCCAATGTCGGCCTGCCCGGCACCTCCGGGTTCGTCGGCGAGCTGATGGTCATCCTGGCGAGCCTGAAGGCCGGCTTCTGGATTGGGCTGCTGGCGGCGACCACCCTGATCATCGGCGCGGCCTACACCCTCTGGCTGGTCAAGCGAGTGGTGTTCGGTGCGGTCGGCAATGAGGGGGTGGCCAAGCTGCAGGATATCGATTCGCGCGAAACCTTTATCCTGGGCGCGCTGGCGGCCGTGGTCCTGCTCATTGGTGTATGGCCCAATCCATTGCTGGAGGTCATGCATGCCAGCGTCGAGCAGTTGGTGCAGCATGCCGCGCAGTCCAAGTTATAACGGGGTAGGGAAAGGATGAATACACTGGCGCAAGATTTATTGTATGTGGCCCCGGAATTCCTGGTGGGCGCGATGGCCTGCGTGGTCTTGCTCGCGGATGTGTTAGTGAGCGCCGAGCGCCGCCAAACCATTGGCTTTTTACTGACCGTGGCAACGCTTATCGGGGCAATGGTCCTGAGCCTGCTGATTCAGCCGGCCGAGCCGGTAGCTGCCTTTGGCGGGCAGTTCGTGCTCGACGGCCTGGCGACCCTGGTGAAAATCGTCACCTATCTCGCCGTGATCCTGGTGCTCGTCTATTCTCAGCATTATCTGCGCGAATGGGACATTGCCAAGGGCGAATACCTGGTACTGGTGCTGATCGCCACGCTCGGCATGATGGTCATGGCCTCCGGGGGCAGTTTGCTGACTATTTATCTGGGCCTGGAAATGCTTTCGCTGGCATTGTATGCCCTGGTCGCCTTCAGGCGTGATTCGGCCCTGGCCAGCGAGGCGGCGATGAAGTATTTCGTACTCGGAGCGATGGCCTCGGGGATGCTGCTTTATGGCATGTCATTGATGTACGGAATGACCACCACCCTGGATCTGCAGACTATCGCCCTTGCCATTGCCGATACCAGCAGCGACGGCGAAGGTCTGGTATTGAAATTGGCCCTGGTCTTCGTCCTGGTCGGCCTGGCCTTCAAGCTGGGGGCGGTGCCGTTTCACATGTGGCTGCCGGATGTCTACCACGGCGCGCCGGCCTCCGTGACCCTGTTCGTCGGCACCGCGCCCAAGCTGGCGGCCCTGGCAATCGCCCTGCGTCTGCTGGCGGACGGTTTCGGCAGTCTGCACGAGCAATGGCAGGGCATGCTGGTGCTGCTAGCTGTATTGTCCCTGCTGGTCGGCAATGTCATCGCGATTGCCCAGCAGAACATCAAGCGCATGCTGGCCTATTCGACTATTGGCCATGTCGGCTTCATCCTGCTCGGCCTGCTTACCGGTACGACCGATGGTTACAGCGCCGCCCTGTTCTATACCGTGATCTATACCCTGATGGGCCTCGGTGCCTTCGGCGTCGTGGTGATCCTGAGCCGCAACGGTACGGAGGCGGAAAATCTAACGGACTTCAAGGGTCTGGCAGAGCGCAACGTCTGGCTGGCCATGCTGATGGCGCTGATCATGTTCTCCATGGCGGGTATTCCGCCGACCGTCGGTTTTTATGCCAAGCTGGCGGTGCTGCGGCCGCTGTTGGATGTCGGCTATACCTGGCTGGCTCTGCTGGCCGTGGTGCTGTCGGTGGTCGGCGCCTTCTACTACCTGCGGGTGATCAAGCTGATGTTCATGGATGAAACCGATAGCGAGTGCGTTCAGGCCCCTGCCGGCTGGGGCAACTGGGCTGCCGTGCTGCTCAGTATCAATGGCCTGGCCATGGTCTTGTTGGGCCTGTTCCCCGGTTGGCTGATGCAGGTCTGTCATCAGGCGATGTTGAGTTAGGCGAACATTATCGCAGTTGCACGTGCGATTGATGCCATTTTTACCGGATCAATTTTGCTAAATGCCGGTCAAAGTTATGAGTAAAGGGTATATTTGTGCGGTCTGAATCGGCAGCACAGAGGAAAGCAAGATAATCGGGCTAACCGTTGCAATCCTGCCAATGAGTGAATATAATTCCTCTTTTATTGGGCAGCCTGCTTTGTATGGCAGGCACATAAGCCCTCAACGCTTCGATTGCGGGGTGGAGCAGTCTGGCAGCTCGTCGGGCTCATAACCCGAAGGTCG
>CAYFSA010000012.1:36054-37418 GCA_964345605.1 uncultured Ectothiorhodospiraceae bacterium | reverse complement strand
CACCGATATCGGTGGTCCAGTCCAGACCCAGGGCATCCGCCCCTGTGGCGGCCATTTTTTCAAGCCATTGGCCGGCATCCTTGGTGAACAGGATTACCGGAACCCGGCGACCTTGCTTTTCCCGAGTCAGGCCGTCAACGATACGCTGCATATAGGCCAGGGAGAATTCCTGATAGGTCTCCTGGGTCAACACGCCGCCCCAGGTATCGAAAATCTGCACGGCGTCAGCGCCGGCGGCGATTTGGGCATTCAAGTAATCGGTGACGCTATCGGCCAGCAAGGTCAGCAGGCGATGCATGAGATCCGGACGGGCGTACATCATGCCCTTGACCAATCGAAAATCCTTGGTGGAGCCGCCCTCGACCATGTAGGTCGCTAGGGTCCAGGGACTGCCGGCAAAACCAATCAGCGGCACTCGGCCCTTCAAGGCATCCTGGATATGCCGCACGGCATCAACCACATAGCGCAATTCACCTTCGGGATCCGGCTTGCCTAGCGCGTTGATGTCCGCTTCTGTGCGCACCGGGCGCTCGAATTTCGGGCCTTCACCCTCGGCGAAGTACAGCCCGATATCCATAGCCCCCGGAATGGTCAGAATATCGGAGAACAGGATCGCCGCATCCAGCCCATAGCGGTCGATCGGCTGCATGGTTACCTCGCAAGCCAGCTCCGGGGTTTGGCATAAATCCATGAAGCTGCCAGCGTAGGCGCGGGTTTCCCGATACTCGGGCAGGTAGCGTCCCGCTTGGCGCATGATCCAGATCGGGGTGCGGTCGACGGGTTGGCGCATCAGGGCCTTTAACAGGCGATCGTTTTGAAGCTCGGGCATAACGCGGTCGCTACTCTCGGGTGGTTTAAGGCTTGATGATTCGGCTGCTCGTGAATTATTGACCCAGCCGGCCCTTGACGCGGGCACTGACGGCACCCATATCGGCCCGCCCCTGGACCTTGGGCTTGACCTCGGCCATCACTTTGCCCATATCCTGCATGCCGCTCGCGCCGGTGCTGGTGATCGCGGCCTCGATCAGGTCGTCGATTTCCGCCTCACTCAAGGCTTGCGGTAAAAAGCCCTGAATGATCGCCAACTCGAACTGCTCCTTGGCGACCAAGTCGTCCCGGCCGGCGGCCTGGTATTGCTCGATCGACTCACGCCGCTGCTTGGCTAGTTTGTCGAGAATGGCCAACACATCCGCATCGGTCAAGCTGATGCGCTCATCAATCTCTTTTTGCTTGAAGGCAGCAGTGATTTGCCGCAGGGCCGCGACGTTGTCCTTTTCCTTGGCGCGCATGGCCGCTTTCAAGGCATCATTGACCTGTTGTTGAATGGCTGAAGGCGAATCGGTCATGGGCTGTCTGTGTCGTTC
>CAYFSA010000012.1:33056-35954 GCA_964345605.1 uncultured Ectothiorhodospiraceae bacterium | reverse complement strand
ATTCAGGGTTGTTCGATTCAGGCGTTACGAGTGCGGCGCTGTTGCATGCGTTGCGCTTCCTTCGCCAAGCGCTTCATATGGCGCTTAACCGCGGCGGCTTGCTTGCGCTTGCGTTGTTCGGTGGGTTTTTCGTAATGTTCCCGCCGTCTCGCCTCGGTCAGCACGCCCGCCTTCTCGCAGGTCCGTTTGAAACGCCGCAACGCGACTTCAAAAGGTTCGTTCTCTTTCACTCGTACACTCGGCATAAATGAACACCGTCCTCTCTTATTACTGGGTTTTAGGGTAAACCAACGGGTTTTGGGGTAAACCAACATAGTATAAGCAACATCGCTTATAATGCAAAAAGTCAAATGCAGCTTTGCGAGATTGCAGTCCAGCCTATGCTTGTCCTTGGCATCGAAACTTCCTGTGACGAAACCGGCGTTGCCCTGGTCGATAGCACGCGCGGCCTGCTCGCCCATGCCCTGCATAGCCAGGTCGCGGTGCATGCTGACTATGGCGGCGTGGTTCCGGAGCTGGCCTCGCGTGATCATATCCGCCGCACCCTGCCGCTGCTCGACACCGTCCTGGCCGAAGCGGGCTGTCGCAAAACCGAGCTAAACGGCATTGCCTACACCGGTGGTCCCGGCTTGCTCGGTGCCTTGCTGGTCGGCGCAGCGATCGGTCGCAGTCTGGCCTGGAGCCTGGGGATTCCGGCGCTGGCCGTGCATCACATGGAAGGCCACTTGCTCGCACCCATGCTGGAAGCCGAGCCGCCGGCCCTGCCCTTCACTGCTTTACTGGTCTCGGGCGGCCACACCCTGCTGGTCGAGGTCGTCGGCCTCGGCCACTATCGTATTCTGGGAGAAAGCCTCGATGATGCCGCCGGCGAGGCCTTCGACAAAACCGCCAAATTACTGGGCCTGCCTTATCCCGGCGGGCCCGAGCTGGCGCGGCTGGCGGCCCAAGGGAATAGCGGCCGCTGGCGCTTTCCGCGGCCCATGACGGATCGGCCGGGCCTGGATTTCAGCTTCAGCGGCCTGAAAACCTTTGCCCTGAACACCCTTGCCGAGGCGGGCGGGGACCAGCAAACACGCGCTGACATCGCCCGCGCCTTCGAAGAAGCGGTGGTCGAAACCCTGGTCATCAAATGCCGGCGGGCCCTGGCCGCGACCGGGCATGAGCGCCTCGTGGTAGCTGGAGGCGTGGGCGCCAACCAGCGTCTGCGCGAGGCGCTCCAGACCATGGCCAGCGCCCACGGGGCCACCTTGCATTTTCCACGCTTGGCCTTCTGCACCGACAATGGCGCCATGATCGCTTATGCTGGGCTATGGCGTCTGCAGGCCGGCCAGGTGGATGATCTAACCATTCATGCCCAGGCCCGCTGGCCCATGCAGGCATTAGCGCCGGTCCGGTAATGCTTGATAGTTGATCTCTCAAGTCTTGCTGGCACCGATCCGGCTCTCGGTTCCGGCCCACAAGCGCTGAATGTTACCCTGATGGCGCCAGACGATAATCAGGGTTATCAGCGCAATGCCCACGGTCTGTGCGATCCCGGCGGTGAGCCAAAAGGTGAATACGGGAGCGAGCAGGGCCGCCGTGAGCGCCGCCAGCGACGAGTAACGCAGGGTCAAGGCGACCGCCAGCCAGGTGAGCACGGCCAGCAAACCGACCAGCCAATGCAAACCGAGCAACACACCGAGCGCCGTGGCCACGCCTTTACCGCCTTGAAAGCCGTAATAGACCGGCAGCACATGACCGCTGAACGCCGCCAGTCCCGTAGCGGCCAAAGCCCAGTCAGGGAGTGCCAGGGCATGCGCGACCAGCATGGGCACCAGACCCTTGAGCATATCGCCGACCAGCGTGATGGCCGCGGCCTTTTTGTTGCCGACCCGCAGCACATTGGTCGCGCCCGGATTGCGCGAACCGACGCTGCGTGGATCGGGCAGGCCCATGATGCGGCAGGTGATGATGGCCGTGGAGACGGCACCGAGCAAATATGCCAGCAGAATAACGATCAGGCTAATGAGCATCATATCAGGTAGTGACTCTATCGCGATGAATTTACTAGCGCGCATGATAACCGGTTTTACCCGCGCACTGGACCGCCCGAACCCATGACGCGCTATTATGAAACCGCCGGCAGCGGCCCCGAGTTGGTGCTGCTTCACGGCTGGGGCCTGCACGCCGGCGTGTGGGAATCCATCTGGTCAGGCCTGACCGAACGCTTTCGGGTGACCCGCGTCGATCTGCCCGGCCATGGGCATAACGCCGATACCGGTTTGGGCACACTCGATGAGGTCGTCGCTCATGTGTTGAGCGCCGTCCCCCGGCCGGCAGCGTGGCTCGGCTGGTCGTTAGGCGGCCTGGTCGCCTTGCAGGCCGCGCAGACCCAGCCGGCTATGGTCCGGCAAGTATTATTGGTCGCCAGCAATCCGTGCATGGTGCAGCGCGCCGATTGGCCCGAGGCCATCGAGGGCACTGTGCTGGACGCCTTCGCGCACGCTCTGGAAGATGATTACCAAGCCACGCTGCAGCGTTTCCTGGCGCTGCAATGCCGCGGCATCGAGCAGCCCGGCGCGACCCTGCGCCAATTGCGTCAGCTCATGACGGCCGCGCCGCCGCATCCGCAAGCCCTGCGCGACGGTCTGGACATACTGCGGCATACCGATTTGCGTCAAGTCACCAAAATGCTCAAACAACCCTTGGCGATCCTGCTTGGCGCCAAGGACACACTGGTCCCGGCCCGCCTGGCCAACAGCCTACGTGAATGGTATCCGCAGGCAACGGTCGAATGCTTGGACCATGCCGGCCATGCCCCCTTCCTCACCCAGCCGCAGGCCGTCACGGCCTGGGTGATGGCGCAGCTTGCCGGAGCGGACGGTGCCCCCAATGCGAACGAGTGACCTCATGCCTGAA